>JAJXWN010000250.1 GCA_021781595.1 bacterium
TGGCAGATTACAAGCCACGTGTAATCGCACTCGCGGAAGCGTTCCTGGAAGTCGCCGGCCAGTGCGGTGATCGAGCCTCCTGCGGCCGCGGCCGCGAGCCCACGATCGATGGCGGCGATCCGTGCGACGACCGGCCGGTACTCTGCGGCCAGCGTGACGAGCAAGATCGCCGACCAGAGATAGACCCATACGCGCTTACGGCGCCGCACTGTGGAAGCGTATCCCTCGCGCGGTCAGCTCGTCGAGGCGAACGCTCTCACGTTGCGCAGGCCCGCGTCGCGGAAGGCCGCTTGAATCGAAGCCGCTTCGGCATCGGAGCAGCGATAGGTGGCGACGACGCGCCCGCCTTCGATCGCCGCGTTGTAGTTGTCGATCTGGTCCTCGGGGATCGGCAAGCCGGCGAGATAGTTGAGTGCCGGGCGGTGGGGCATCGGGGCCATCGTCTGCGCTCCGCCTCCGGTCAAGCCGGGGACGCTGGTGCCGCCGGAGTCGGTCATCTCTCCGGTTCCGTGCGTCATGCCGTCGACGATGGTGTCTTCTTGCAGATACTCCGCGACGTGCACGAAGTTCAGGAACGAGTCGTCGTGCGCTTGCGTGCGCGCATTGCTCGTAATGACGGAGAGTTTGCTCTGGTCGAGCGCGGCCGACGCACCGAGCGCGCGCTCCAGTTCGGAGACGTCCGAGGACGGAAAGATTCCCGTTACGAGTTGGTCCGGCACGGACGCCTCCTTCATGATAGTAAGGTTCTTATTGAGTCGGATAGTCTTTCGATGCCTTGGCGGATCTTTTCTTCTCCGGCGTTGGAGAAGTTCAAACGCATGCCGTTGGTGACGTCGCGTTGCGGGTAGAAACTGCGGCCTGGGACGAAGACGACCTTCTGCGCGGTCGAGAGCTTCAGCAGCTCTTCGGTGTCGACACCGTCGACCGTGGCCCAGAGGAACATGCCGCCTTCGGGGCGGTTGAAATGCACCTGCGCGGGCATGTGGGCCTGCAGGGCCGCGTGCATCACGTTGCGGCGCTCGCGGTAGACGCGCACGATGGTGGCCACGTGCTCCTCGAAGGCCTCTGCCTTACCCACGTAGCGGGCGAAGACGTACTGGGCGAGCGTCCCGCTCTGCAGGTCGGCGCCTTGCTTGGCCAGGACGAGCTTCTCGCGGACCTCGCGGTCGTAGGTGGCGAGCCACGCTACCCGCATGCCGGGGGCCATGATCTTGCTTCCGGTGCCGCTGTAGAGGATCGTTCCGGTCGTCTTGTAGGAGACCAGAGCGCGCAGGTGGTCGCCCTCGAAGCGCAGTTCGCCGTACGGGTCGTCCTCGACGATCGCCACGCCGTAGCGTTCGCAGATCCGCACGACCGCCTCGCGGCGCTCGGCGGCCAGCGTCCGGCCGGTCGGGTTCTGGAAGTTCGGCACCAGGTAGACAAACTTCGGCGATGGTTCCGCGCGGGCGAGAACGCGTTCGAGCGACTCGGGGAGCACGCCGCCTTCGTCGGTCTCGACGGTGAGATAGTGGGCCTGGTAGGCGTCGAAGGCTTGAATGGCGCCCAGGTACGAGGGGTTCTCGAGCACGACGTGGTCGCCGGGGTCGAGGAAGATGCGCGCGATCAGGTCGAGGCCCTGCTGGGAGCCGTTGACGATCAGCACGTCGTCGGGCTCGAAGGACGTCCCGAGGTGGGCGTCGAGCCGCCGCGCGACCCATTCGCGCATCTCCGGGATGCCGCCGGTTACGCTGTACTGCAGCGCCTGCGGGCCGTACTCGTCCATCACCTCGCGGGTACACGTGGCGATCTCGTCGATGGGGAAGAGTTCCGGCGCGGGGAGCCCGCCGCCGAAGGAGATGATGTCCGGCTGCTGGGTCACGCGGAGCATCTCGCGGATGGTGGAAGCTCGCATGCGCGAGGTGCGCTCGGCGAAGCGAACGGTGCGCGGTATCGTAGCCATACGGGCTAGGAGTATTAGCCGGGGGCGGCCCGGCCTCCGCTACGCGCCGGCGCCTTGCAAATTGAGACTCGTGAGACTACAATAAGAGGTAGTCACATGAGGAAGCCGCATGAAGATTAAACCGGAAGAGACGGCTCGGGTCGCAGGCGTGCGCCGGGCGAAGGCGCAGTTTTCAGCGTTGCTCCACGACGCGAGCCAAGGCCGCGAGTGGATCATCTCCGAGCGAGGCGTTCCCGTGGCGAGGCTGGCACCGCTCGAGCCCGGTTCGCTTGCGCTCGAAGAGCGGCTGCGCCGCATGGAGGCCGCGGGAGACTTGGAACCGCAGCGCCGCGATGCGCGGCCCTTGCCGCCGCCATTGCCGCTGGATCCGGGGATCGCGCAGCAGCTCTTGCAGCGCGATCGCGAGGGAAGGTGAGCGCGAAGCGAGGCGTCGTCTATTGGGACGCGTCCGCGCTGCTCTCCGCGCTCTTTCGCGACGAGCACAGCGAGGCGGCCGTTTCGTGCGCGCGCGAACCCGGCGCGCATATCGTCTCGTCGCTAGCCTGGGCGGAGTCTCACGCCGTTATCGCCAGGCTCGAACGCGAACGCGCGCTCGCGAGCGTGCTGACCGATGCCGCGCGCGAAGCGCTCGATCTTGGCCCGTGGCGGCGCGTGAATCTCGCGCCGGATTGGCGCAGTCTCGCCGAGCTTGCGCGGCGCTGGCCGCTGCGCGGGGCCGATCTGTGGCATCTTGCGCTCGCGGTGCGGCTGCGCGCCGATCTGCCGGAACTGGAAGTGCTAACCTTCGATTCGAGACTCTCCGCCGCAGCCCGCGGCGAAGGCATGTGAGCAGTTTCAAGCGACGGACATCGGGGGGCCGCTGATCGGGGCGCGTGGGATGGGCGGCTGGCCCATGAAGAGTCCCTCTCGGATGAAGGCTAAGATCGCCGCGCCGAGGCCGATGAGAACCACCAGCGC
>JAJXWN010000037.1 GCA_021781595.1 bacterium
GCCAACGTCATGGCACCTGCGCGTGCCTTCGAAAATCTTTGGCCGCGCCGCATCACCTTCGCGACCGGCGCGGTGATCACGGGTCTCTTGAGCCTCGCGATGCAGCCGTGGTACGTCCTGGCCACTTTTTCCACCTATATCTTCACGTGGCTCGGAACCTACGGCGCGATGCTCGGAGCCTTCGACGGCATCGCCATCGCCGATTACTGGCTCGTGCGCAAAGGCCGGCTCGACCTCGCGCAACTCTATTCCCCGACCGGTATCTACTCGTACGCTAAGGGTTTCAACCTCCGGGCGGTCGCCGCGCTAGCCATCGGCTGGGGCGTCGCGCTGCTCGGGCTAGCCGTTACGCCGCTGCACTTCTTGTGGAGCGGCGGCTGGCTCTTCAGTCTGCTCGGCGGCCTGGCTGGTTACTGGCTCTTGATGCGAAATGAGTTCTCCGTGCTTACGCAAGCACGGTACGACGAGATTACGGCGGTGGAGACGCCGCAAGCCCACCCCTCAACGACGTGGTCACCTCAGGAGGCATGACGATGAAAACACTCAAGAACAACTCCGAACGCGCGAAGAAGCATCTCTTCGCCGCGCAGGCAACCTACTACGAGCAGCCGCTCACCCTGGTCGACGGTGAAGGCACGCACGTGCGGGACGACGAGGGCAACGAATATTTGGACGCCTTCGGCGGAATCGCGACCAACACGCTCGGGTACGGCGATCACGAAGTCGCACGGGCGGTGGCCGAACAAGTCAAGAAGCTGACCCACGTCTCGACGCTCTACCTCACCGACGAGATGCTCGATCTCGCCGAGAAGATCGCGGAGATCGCACCCGAAGGCATGACCAAGTCCTTCATGAGCAACTCGGGCTCCGAGGCTAACGAAACCGCCGCGCTCGTGGCCCGCAGCGCGAGAAAATCCGTCGATTTTCTCGCGCTGGAGTACGCGTATCACGGCCGCACGCTCTATACCGTCGCCCTGGCTGGGCAGAGCAACTGGCGTAACTTCGGACCGCAGATGCCGCACGTCGCGTTCGCACCAAGCCCCTACTGTTATCGCTGCCCGATGGGCTTGACGTACCCATCGTGCGAGATCGCCTGCGCCAAGGCGGCGAAGCGCGTCATCGAGACGCAGACCGACGGCGCGCCGGCGGCGATGATCGCCGAGACGCTCGCGGGCGTCGGCGGCATCATCACGCCGCCTCCGGAGTACTTCAAGGTTCTCAAAGAGGCGCTGGCACCGTTTGGAACGCTGCTCGTCGCCGACGAAGTGCAGGCCGGATGGGGCCGCATGGGCGACGGCATCTTTGGGATGGTTTCGACCTACGGCGTCGTGCCCGACATCATTACCTCGGCCAAGGGGCTTGCCAGCGGCCTGCCGATCGGCATCACCATCACCCGGCCGGAACTCGCCGACGTCTTCAAAGGCCCGCATATCAACACGTTCGGCGGCAACCCCTTGAGTTCGCGAGCCGCACGCGTAACGATCGAGACGATCGAAAAGAAACAACTGGTCGCGAACGCCAAGCGCCAAGGGAATCGCTTGCTCGCCAGCCTTCGCGACCTGCAACGCCGCTTCCGGACGATCGGCGATGTCCGCGGCCACGGCTTGATGATCGGTGTCGAGCTGGTGAAAGACGCCCAGAGCAAAGCCTACGCTCCCGCCGAGGCTACGCAGTTTCTGGAAGAGATGCGCAAACGTAACGTCCTCGTCGGGAAAGGCGGCCGCTTCGGCAACGTCATCCGCATCCAGCCTCCGCTGATCTTCGACGACGCCGATGCGGCGGAGTTCCTGCACGCCTTCGAGGAGTCGATGGCCGCGCTATCGGCCTAGCAGGTTGCGGGAAAACCCGCGGTGTCCGGATCGGGCCCGAATGTTTCGTCGAAACGAGGAGCGATGAGGAAGCAACGCCGTAGCGTTGTGACCGAAGAGCAACGAAGCTTTCGGCGGAACAGGCGGGTCCGAGACGGCGGCGGGGGTTTTTCCGCAACCTGCTAGCGTTAGCCCGCCTCCCCCAAGACTCGCCGCGCCTGCGGCGAGTCTTCGTATTCTACGGTGAGAATCGAGCGCATGTGCGTGGCCGCGGCGCGTGCCGCGGGCGTCGTGAGGCGTTCCAGCGTCGTGTAACAGGCGTAGAGCAACCGAGGCAGCGCGCGGTCTTTCGGATAGACGCGGTGCAGATCGTCGATCGAAGCGGCCACTTGAACCGCCAGACCACTCTCGCGGTTACCCCAGCCGACGTTGAGATACTCGTTCACGAGTTTGAGTTCGTTGGGAATCCCGATCACCGACATCCCTAACGGGCCGAAGTATTCGTCCGCAGGGGCCAGCGTCGTCATGTACACGTCGTGCGGCACGGCCTTCACGCTACCGATAATCATCAGCGGGTCGGCCTCCTTGAGATGCGCCAAGATGGTCCGTGCCTCCGTTTGCTCGGCTCGCGTGTAGCCCTCGGCACCGTGCGCCGCGTTCTTCAGCACGCTCACGAACTGCGGACCCCAAGTCGTCGGCAGATTCCCGATCGGAAAATACGTTTCGTCGGCATGTTCGATCGCGAGCGCCGTCCAAGACGGGTCCTTGGTGATGAGCCAGGCTCGCCAATCCGCTTCGACGCGGTCGAGCAGCGGAACGGCGTGACGCGGGTACGCCAGCAGATTCGCGGTGGCATCCTGCGCCGCGAAGCGCGCGAGTCGCGCCGGATGGTCTTCGGCGTTCACCCGCGCAAGCAGTGCCTTCGCGTTGGCCTCCTCGACGGCGCCGGCCGGATTCTTGATGACGTACAGAGCCGCCTCGCGCACGTACCACGGGACGGCTTCATGATTGGTGAGCGGATCGTAATGCAGATCCGTCGCCATCCGCACCGTCAACCTGCAGAGCTGGCCGTAGTTCGGGTCGTTCGGGCGCTGCAGCGCGTAGGCCCGCCCCGCCGCGAAGATCGCAGAGAGGTAGTACTCCTGATCTCGAAACCGCCAGCCGTGCGCCGCGCCCCGCCGGTAAGCCGCCTGCATCTGGTCGTAGAGTCTCTGCGGATCGTACATGAGTGCCGCGCGCGCCGTCCCCGGCAGCAGCACGGCAGCCAGGCAGACGGTCGCCGCTACATATTTAAAGCACGCTCGAATCATCGAGTACTAAACGCAAATTATTGCTGAAAAGTGCGTTCTTGAGTTCGCGAGCGATCCGCCGTCCGGTCGACATCGGCTCGGAATAATTCAAGTATGAATACGGCGATCCGTCGATGAAGAGGTTGGTTCCGGCGACGATGCGCGCCGAGATCTCCATCACGTAAAACTGCATGTCGGGCGTGATGATCGTTTCGATGCAGAAGGCACCGAAAAGGCCCTTCGGTCCGCAGATCTCCTTGCTGACGCGAACGACGTCCTCGCCCATGCGGTAGGTCTCCGCAAGCATCGACTCGCGCAGCGAGACCGGCGAGTTGCCGACCACGACGTACGAGGGGCTGACGTCCATGCCTTCCTGCGCGGCGGCGGGAATCCGCCCCAAGGAATCGACGTTGGTTTCGTAACGCCGGTCCATGCTCATGATCTCGAGCTGCTCCTCGAGCGGAGAATAGAAGTAATGGATGTAGAGCGGAACGCCAATGATGTATTCTTGAATGACGTACTGCTGCTTTAGGTGGGCGGCGCGCGTCTCGAAATCTTGCGCGTCCCGAATGAACATGTAACCCTTGCCGCCCTGCGCACCGTACAATTTCACGATGACCGGGCGATCGATCTCCGTGCCGCTCTTGAACTGCCGAGGCAGCGTCAATTTTGCGCGGGAGAGCCATTGGCGTTGCAGTTCGCGGCTCGCTTCCCAATCGAGCACGGCCTTGTTCCCGAAGTATGGAATCCGCATTTTCTTGTGATCGTCGAGCGAAAGATACGCGACGAACGATCCGTGCGGCACGACGATGAGCTTGCGTTCTTCGAGCCGGTCGACGATGCTGGGAAAATCTTGATAGCGGTCGATCGCGATGACTTCGTCGACGAACTTGAAGGAACGGTAGAGGCGCTCCGTCTCGCGATTGGCGATCGCCAGCGTCGGGAATCCCTCGTCGTGCGCGCCTTTGAGAATCTGCAAGGCCGAGTGCGAACCGAGCGTCGCAATGGTGTATTGTCCGTCGTGCCGGCTCATTCCAGGATGGCCCTTTCGATCGCGGGGTTGCACAGCAGCGCTTCGACGGCCGCCCGTACCGTCGCCACATCGGCCGGCGAATCTCCTTCGGTATAGAGCCGCCAACCCATGTAACGGCGTAAGCTCGAACCACCGGCAGCCTCCGGCTCCCCGCGCAGCATCTCGATCCAGGCCTCGCCTGGGCGCGGCGCGTTCTTCTCCAGCACCTCCAACTCGTGTACGTTCGGGTTGAAGAGCGCTTCGTTCCGCGCTATCCGCCGCACCGCAGCGCCCGCGTCGCCGCCGTCGTCGAACTGCAAGATCTGCGCACGTTCTACCCGCGCGACGCGCACCCCTAAACGCCGCAGGGCAAGAAACGCGGTGTAGGCCGCGTTGTCGGGGATCTTCAGCGCAATAGCGACGCTCCGCTCGCTCATACGTCTTTCAAAGCCTCCGCAAAGCTCGCGAAGAGCATCGCGCCCCCGGAGGGTGACAGCACGTTCGTCCCACTCCGAAGATCCGGATGGTTGAAGTCCCAGGCGTCGCGCTCCGGGTGCGGCATGATGGCGAGCACGTTGCCTGCTTTATTGGTGAGCCCCGCGCAGCCCAGCGCCGACCCGTTGGGGACGGCGCGCTCGTCGACCGTTCCGTCGGCGTGCGCGTAGACGAACGCGAGATGGCCGCCCGCCGCGATCTCGGCGAGATGCTCGTCGCTCGCGGCGAGGCGCCCCTCACCGTGCGCCGCCCACGCGGGAATCAGCGCCTCCCGCTCGAGCGCGGCGGTGATTGCGCAGCGCGACGGTTCGACGGCGAGCTTCACGTGCACGTGCGTGCAGACGAACCGCGGCACCGGAGCGTTTCGCGTGAACGCGGCGGTCGGCTTACGCACGGGGCCGGTCCCGGGCACCAACCCCGCCTCTAGCAGAATCTGCGCGCCGTTGCAGATGCCGAGCACCAATTTGCCGCGCTGCGCACCCTCGATCACCGCGTCCATCATCGGATCGTGCGCCGGTATCGCGCCGGCGCGGATGCGATCCTCGTAGGCGAATCCGCCGGGCAGCACGTACGCATCGTAGGACGGCAAGTTCTCTGCGTAACTCCACCGCACCGCTCGGGCATCGAGGCCAACGTCGAGACAGATGCGTACGGTCTCCGTCTCCGAATTCGTACCCGGAAAGACGAGCACCGCCACTTTCGCGCTCACGGATACACCTCCGCGAGCGGCCGGATCCACGCCTCGTGCAAGCGCGCCAGGTCGAAACGCTCCGCGCCGACCGCTATCACGGGCTGCGCGATCGTCGTGCCGATCACGCGAACGAACGGGATGCCGGCGCACGAGCGGTCGAAGGCATCTGTATCGGCCACCTCCACGACGAAACCGCCGGCCTCTCCGAATAATGCCTCCAGATTGCCGGCCGCACCACCCGTCCACGCGCGCGGATCGTCGAGCCGCACTCCAACTGTACGCCCGAGTTGAGTTGCGGCCGCGAAGGCCATCTCCGCGATCGCCGTCGCGAGGCCGCCGTCGGAGATGTCGTGCGCGGCCAGGACCAGCCCCGCATCGATAGCGCGCGCGAGCGATTCGAGCTCGCCGCGCACGCGCGCGTATGCGATATCCGGGAGCGGCGCACCCCGCACGCCAAGCACCTCCGCGAGTACCGAGCCGCCGATCGCGTTCTGCGCCTCTCCGATGAAATAGAGCGCCGAGCCGGAGCGCTTGAGGGCGAGCGTCACGATCTTCGCAACGTCGGCGAGCGCGCCGACGCAGGCTACGATCGGCGAGGCAGGGACAGCGTTGCCGTTCTTTGACTCGTTATATAGGCTGACGTTGCCGGAGACGTATGCCATGCCGAGCTCGCGTGCGGCGACCGCTAAGCCGCCGATCGCCGCGACCAGTTCGGCATAGTGCTCGGGGTTGCGCGGATCTCCGAAGTTCAGGCAATCGGTCAAACCCAGCGGCCGAGCGCCGACGGCCGCGACGTTGCGCACGCTCTCGACTACGGCGAGCTCGGCGGCGCGCCGTGCGTCGAGGCGCCCATAGCGCGGGTTCCCGTCGACGGAGAGCGCCACGCCCAAGGGCGAGCCCGGAATCGGCGCGATCGCTCCGCCATCGGCGTAGCCTCGCGGCAACACCGTCGTTCCGCGCACGACGCCGTCGTACTCGCGGTAGAGCGCTTCGCGCGAACAGACATCGCGGTGAGATAGAATCCGTTCGAAGAGTTCCCCGACGGCACGCTCTCCGGCAATCCACCGCCGCTGCGGGTCTACGGGAGCCGGCTCCGGCATGACGGGCACGGGAAGTTCGTCGCGAATCGCTCCGACGAGCAACTCGATCGGCACGTCCATCACGCTCTCGCCGCCATGCAGCAGCACGTAGCGTTTTTCGCGCGTCACCGTACCGATCGCAACCGCGCCCGCACCGCGCGCGATCTCCGGCAGCGAAAACTCCTCGTTGTAGATGCGCAGGACCGCCGGCGTGACCTCCGGCGGAAGCACCCAGCATAGGCGCTCCTGCGTTTCGCCTACCGCCAGCACCTCCGGGCGCATGCCTTGGATCGCCGCGCTCACCCTGTCCAAGTCGACGACCGCGCCGAAGCCGCCGCTGCCGCAGAGTTCCGCGCTGCAGCCCATGATGCCGCCCGCGCCCAAATCCTTGAAGCCGACGGCGAGCTTGCGTTCGCGCAGATACTCGAAGACCCGGTAGCTCGCCCGCATGATGACGTTCTTGAGAAACGGATCAGGCACTTGCACCGCGCCTCTGTTGGCCTCTTCGTCGCCTTCGTCCAGCCTCACCGACGAGAAGGCCGCGCCGCCGAATCCCGATGCATCGGTTGCCTTCCCAACCAGGACGATCTCCCAGCCCTCCGCGTTCGGCGGCGCGCAGGAATGGATCACGTCCCGCTCTCTGACGAGGCCGAGCGCAACGACGTTGACAAGACAATTCTCGTCGAATCCCTCGTCGAAACACACATCGCCGGCAAGATTCGGCACGCCGATCGCGTTGCCGTAGGCGGCGATCCCATTCACGACGCTCCGGGCCACGTAGCGCTGGTGCGAATCGGCTCTCTCCATGCGCCCCAAGCGCAGCGCATCGGCCACGGCGATCACCTCGGCGCCCATGCAGAGCACGTCGCGTACGATGCCGCCGACGCCCGTCGCCGCACCCTCGAACGGCACCACCTGCGAAGGATGGTTGTGCGATTCGTGCGCGATGACGACGCCGTACCGCTCGCCGTTCCACTCCCCTACATGCAGGATACCCGCATCCTCGCCGGGTCCTTGCATAACGTTCGGACCACCCGTCGGCAGGTGCCCAAGCAGATGCCGGCTGCTCTTATACGAGCAATGCTCGCTCCACTGCGCGTCGAAGGCGCGCACCTCGACGCGGCTGGGATCGCGCCCCAGCCTTTCCGCGATGCGTCGTAGCTCGTCCACGCGCAACGTGAGTCCAGAGCGTTCCGCCGCCGATCTGAGGTCGCCGTCGCTCACTCCGATCACCGGGAAGCTCGGATTCGCCATCGCGCAGCAGGCTATGCGATCTGCGAGTTGGGAGGCATCGGCAGCTGTACGTTGAGCGCGGCGTCGGCGTGCAGCACGGCCGAACGGGCGTTGGTCTGCACGAGCAGCGTCCGCCCGAAGAGCACCGTATCTTCGAGCGCGAAGATCTTGGCGCACTGCAGCGCGGCGTCGTCGGCATCGCCGTCGCCGTTCAGGACGGGGTTCGTCGTCGCACTCGAGAGCATCGCGTGCAGCGCGGCGTCGCCGGCGCTCGCCGCGACGTAGAGCAGACGCGGGAACGTGGCGTCATGCTGTTGCACGAGCTGCAGCACGTAGCCCGGCGTCTTGCTGGCGCTGGCGACGTGGCGGATCGCCGGAAGCCCGTACTGCCCGAGCGCCTGCGCGATGAGTTCGACGCGTTCGCTTTGATCGCCGTCACCGCCGAAGATCGCGACCGTTCCGGAACGCATCACCGGGAACCCGCCGACCATCTCGGCTACCTGTTCGTAGGCGCTCTTGACGCGCGCGAGCGCCTCCTCGTCGACCGTTTCGAGGTTGCGGTAGATCTGCTTGTCGAGCATGCGGTCCTCGCGGCCCTGGGGCCAGATACGCCATGCGTCGTTATCGATGACGTCGGCCAGCACGAGCGACCCTTTTCCGTCTCCGCTAGCTATCCGCCCGAACTCTACCTTCGAATCCACGAGCAGCACGTCGCGCCGCCGCCATGCATGCGCCAGAATCTCGAAGGCGAGGCGAGCCATCTCCGACATGGCCGAAACTTCCGCCGCCGACGCGATCCCCTGCGAGACGATCGCGTCGGGAGCGATCTGCGGGTCGTGGTTGGCATCGTCCTTCACGAAGAACTCGATCATGCGCGGGACCAGGAGCCCGCCGCGCTGCAACCCGGGATTGCGGCGCGCGAGCGAACCCGCGACCACGCCGCGGACGACGACCTCGAGCGGGATCATGTTGCACCGGCGCACGAGCATCTCGTTGTCGTCGTCGTCTTCCCCGCCGTTGACGAAATGCGTCGGCAACCCGCATAGGTTCAGCAAACGAAAGACGCGCGAGGTCGTCTGCGCCGCCAAACGTCCTTTCCCCGCAATCTCGCTACGCCGAGCGCCATCGCCAGCGGAGAGGCGATCGGTCTGTTTGACGACCAGCATCTCCGGCTGCCCGGGGTGCTCGTAAAGGATCTTCGTCTTGCCGCGAGCGATCTCGATGCCCTTGTTCATTCTAAAAGCGCTCCGCCATCGTCATGTCTTTACCTCTTTTTGAATCGGGAAAGGAGGGAGCGCGTCGATGCGCGCCGCCAGTTCGCGCGCCCGCGCCGGTGCGGTACCGATATGCTTGCTCGGCTCGAGCATGCGCCGGATCTCGGCCGGGTCGATCCACGTGGTAAGTTCGCGGTCCTCCGCGAGCAATCGGCCCAGCGGGTTGTCTCTCCCCTGCGCGATCTCGTCCCACGACGTCATCGCCGCCGAGCGAAGGCGCTCGTGAAGCGCCTGCCGGTCGCCGCCGGCGCGCGCCGCCTCCATCATGACCGCTTCGGTTCCGGCAAACGGCTCGTAGGCCCGCAGATTTTGCGCGATGCGTCTTCCGTCGACGCGCAGACCGCCGACGACCTTCAGCGCGAGCTGAAGGATCTCGTCGGCACACAAGAGCGCCTCCGGCAAGATGCTCCGCCGGTTCGCGCTGTCGTCGAGCGTGCGCTCGAGATAATTCGTCGCCGCGTTCTGCCACGCGACCTCCGCATACGCCGGCAGAAGGCGCGCCAGCGACCCGATGCGTTCGCACAGGATCGGGTTGCGTTTGAACGGCATCGCCGAACTACCCACCTGCGAAGCGCCGAAGGGTTCGAAGACCTCGCCGAATGCGGGCGAACTCAGGATGCGAACGTCGGCGGCGAATTTCGAAAGCGACGCCCCCAGGCCGGCCAAGGCCGAGAGCATCAGGTAATCGAGCTTCCGCGGGTAGGTCTGCGTGCTGATCTCGCGCACCGGAAGACCGAACCGTTCGAGCACGTACGCCTCCATCGGCGCCGACTCGCCGCTACCGCTCAGCAGATGCTCGTACGACGCCGCCGTTCCGACGGCGCCGCGCAGTCCCTTGGCCGTAAGGTTCTCGAAGGCGAACCGCAGATTGCTATCGTCGATCATCAGATCTTGCGCGTACGCCGCGAAGCGATACCCAAGCGTCGTGGGCTCCGCCGGCTGCAGATGCGTCAGCCCCATGCACGCCATCTCGGCGTACTCGCGGATCTTTACGGAAAAACGTGCGAGCAGGGAGTGCAGCGAGGCGCCGACCAGCGTCAGCGCGCGCCGCATCCGGTAGGTTTCGACCGTATCCTCGATGTCCATCGAGGTAGCGCCAAGGTGCAGCTTTCTTCCGCCGACCGTCGCCTGCGAGGCATAGACGCGGATCTCCGCCATCAGGTCGTGCTGGATCTCGCGCTCGATCTCGAGCGCGGCATCGATGTCGACGTCGCGCGCGTGCGCCCGCAAATCCTCGACCTCCGCCGGCGAGACGAGCCCATAGCGAGACTGCGCCTCCGCGAGCGCGACCCAGACTTGGCGCATGAGTCTGCGCCGTTCGAGTTCCGAGAACAGCGTGCGAAGTTCAGTCCGGCCGTATCTCCACGAGAACGGGGAAGCATACGTTGCATGGTCCATGGGATGAGGGCGCTTTCGGTCCACGAGCGATTATCTCCGGCCGAGACCGGAGAGTTCTGCCGTCAGCATCTCGACCACCAAGCGCGGATCCTCCACCCTCCCCGTGACGATGGACTCGAATCCCCGCACGGCTCGCTCGTAGGCAAGCCGCGCGCGGCGCTCGCCGACCCGAGCTGCGATGGGCCGCAAAGCGCGCTCCCGCCACTGCGCGCGCGCGGGCAGCGTGCCGCCCTTGCGGGCGAGTTCCCAGACGAGGCCGCACTCGGTCGCCAGCGCCGCGATCAGCGGGATCGCCGCGCCGCGAGGGTCGTTTGCCAGCATCTCCTCGGCGATGCCGAGCGCTTCGGCGACTCGCCCCTCGAGTAACGCACCGGCGTATCGATAGGCCTTGGGATCTTCGATCGAGAGGCTCTCGCGCTGCAGCGCGGCATAGGTGATCTTCTCCCCGCCGATCGCGAGCTTCTCGAGATCGTTACGCACGGATGAGAGGTCGGCCTCACCGCGCGCGAGCTCGTCGACCACGCGCTTCTCGGCTTTCGCGTTCAGGCGTTCCAGCGTTTCGTCGATGAAGCGCGCGCGCGCGTCTTCGCCGGCCGTCGTGTCGATTCGCAGCGCGGCGCGCGCGGCCATCGCGCCAAACGGCTGCGGGCGCTGCGAACGCGGCGCCAGCAGATCCATCAAGACCAGCGTGTTCCCCTCGGGAACGGCCTGCGCCACCTCCCAGAGCCGGCGCCGCGGCTCGGTCTTCAGCGTCTGCGCGTCAAGCACCACGACCAGCCGCGAGCTCGCGAGAAAAGGCATCGCCGCCACCGCCTCACGCACGCGCCCGGCGTTCTCGGCGTCCGCCGGGGAAAACCGCTCCAGGTTCAGCTCGCGTGTCTCCGGCGGCAGCACGCGGTCGACGAGCAGTTCCAACGCTCGCTCCGCCAGCGCTCGCTGCGTGCCCTCGACGATGACGAGGCGGCCGATCGCCGGCTGCTTGTCGACGAAATCGTAAAACTTCACGCGATCTCCGCGATTCTGGGACGGTATTGGAGATCCGGTACCGTCTCGGCGTAGGGGGAGCGGATGATGCCGTACTCGGTGACGAACGCGGTGATGAGATGCCCGGGCGTCACGTCGAAGGCGGGGTTGTAGACTCGCGTTCCCTCCCCGGCAACGCGAACCCCGGCGAAGCACGCGACCTCCTCGGAGCCACGTTCTTCGATCGGAATCTCCGCGCCCGTGGCGATCGAGAAGTCGAACGTCGACCGCGGCGCGGCAACGTAAAACGGAATGCCGTGGTGCGCGGCCGCAATTGCCAGTCCGTAGGTGCCGATCTTGTTGGCCGTATCGCCGTTGCGCGCGATCCGGTCCGCGCCTACGATCGCCAGATCGATACCCTTGCGCTGCATCGCGATAGCCGCCGCGCCGTCGACCAGCAGCGTCGCCTCCACGCCGGCGCGCGCGAGCTCGAAAACGGTCAGCCGCGAGCCCTGCAGCAGCGGCCGCGTCTCGTCGACATACGCATGGATCCGGCGCCCCGCGCGCGCTGCGGCAACGATCGCACCAAGCGCGGTCCCTTCCCCGCCGGTCGCAAGCGGACCGGTGTTGCAGTGCGTGAGGACCGCGGCGCGTTTCGGAAAGAGCTCGATCGCCGCCCGGCCGATGCGGCGGTCGATCGCGATCTGCTCGCGATGGATCGCTTCCGCCTCCGCGAGCACGTCCTCCGCCGCCAGCACGCGATCCACCGCCCAGGCAAGATTGACGGCGGTCGGCCGGGCCGCACGAACGCGCGCAGCCGCAGCCGCAAACGCGGCATCGTCTGCGACGGTTCGGCGCAGCAACGCGATGCCGTACGCGCCGAAGACGCCGATGCAGGGGGCGCCGCGCACCGCAAGCGATGCGATCGCCGCCTCTATCTCGTCGACGGTTACGGCGCGCGCGATGCGCACTTCATGCGGAAGCAGCCGCTGGTCGAGATACTCGACCGCATCGCCGGTAAAGCGGACGGGAACCAACGCGTCGGAACTCACGCTCCGGGCGTTCGGTTTGTCGCCGCCACGGTCATTCCGATCAGTACGCGGCTACCGGGACGCGCGCCGCGAAACAGGGGCGGCAATAGATCGGGCGATCGCCGCGCGGGCGGAATGGAACGGTCGTCTCGGCGCCGCACTCCGCGCAAACCGTGGGGAAGCTCGGGCGGGCGGCGCCGGCCTCCCCCGCCGCTTGAGCTTTCCGCGCCATGCGGCAGTCGCGGCATCGTTGAGGCTCGTTCGAGAAACCCTTGCCCATGTAGAACTCTTGATCCCGAACCGAGAACACGAACTGATGGCCGCATTCTTTACAGACGAGCGTCTTGTCTTCCAACTGCGGAGCCCTCCACAATAGTAGCAGGCTCAAATCATGCGACTAACGTCGCATCGATTCCTCGCTTGCCCGGCTAGGCCGAAAACGCCAGGCATAACTTCGTATCATATGATCGCGACACGTAGTTTCTGACGCCTCCGAATGTGATTGAACCTTGATTCATGCCGGACCGTTTTCTGAAGCACCGCCGGAGCTCCGCTCCTCCCGCATTTCAGAGTCCCCTTCACGGAGGAATTACGAGGCAATCTCGTACGCGGACGCCCTGTTCGGTTGCCGCCGGCAAGGAACCGCCCGGCCGTTGCCTAATGGGGCCGAACCGCCGGGTGGTTGATCTTCTTACCCCCGGAGGCAGGTTCTCTTGCTTTTCGGGGTGGCATGCATGCTGCAGGACCGTCTGCGCCAAGGAATCGCCGTCGCGCTCTGCGGGTTGGCGCTGCTTGCCGGACTCGGTTCTGTCCACGCCGCGCGGGCCAGCGCGCGTCCTCTGCCGCACGTGTCGCCGACGGCCGCGGTGCTGCCGGTGCACGTGCTCAAACCGGCGGCGCTCGCCCTCCGCCTGCGCGCGCTCTATCCCAACGCGCGCATCGAGGTCGCCTCTGGGAGCAGCCTGTTGGTGCGGGCCACACCGCAGGTGGCCTCAAGGCACAGGCGAGACCGCAGTGGCAATGGCGACTAGCCCGGAGGAGAATCTAAACGATGGCAAAGAGAGCGGCTGATGATCCGGATTATATGGCAGCCTATACGTTCTTAGACATGATCTGGCGGAAGGAGGGCGATGGGGACCTCGCGGCCCTTTTGGGCTCCATG
>JAJXWN010000251.1 GCA_021781595.1 bacterium
GGCCGCGTGGCAAAATACGCATCGGAGTCCTCGTCACTCAAGCGCTCGGCGATCCCAGTCATGCGGACTTGACGCTCGAGCTCCGGCCAGTAAAATGCTGCCGCCACCCGCGGATTCCGTGCGAGCTCGCGGCTCTTACGGCTGAGATAGCTGGTGTAGAAGACCGGGCCGCGCGAAGTCATACCGCGAGCCAGGACGATACGCGAGCTCGGCTGGCCGTCCTCGCCGGCCGTGCTCACGCACATCGCGGCCGGTTCGATCACGGAGGCGGCGTAAGCGTCGTCCAGCCAACGCTGCATTTGCACGAGCGGATCCGGATCGACCGCACCCTCGCGAAGTGCGGCTCCGCCGTACGAGCGGCCTCCGGCGGCGTTCATGGCAATCTCCCTGCTGCAAAACCTGCAAAAAACGTTGCGATCATCAGCACGCCGGCGGCCAGGGCGGCCACCAGCGACGCATCGACGCTCTTCTTCTCGAGCGAGGTTGTCTTTCCAAGCCGCATCAGCGCCGCACGCAGTTGCACGGCATCGGTCGCGCGCGCGTATCTTCCGCCGCTTTCGCGCGCGTACGCACGCAGAGCGTGAGAATCGATCGTCGCAGGCTGGCTGGTTCCCGGAATGACGGCACCGTGATTGGTGCCGATGCCGACGGTGTAGACCGGAATGTGGTGCGCTCCGAGATAACGGGCGATCGCCAACGGATCTGCCCCTCGATTGTTAACCCCATCGGTAATCAACACCACCGCGCGATGCCCACGAACCGGCAATGCGCGCGCCGCTTCCTCCAGGGCGCTGCCGATGGCCGTCGCGCCGTTCGGTGGGGGCAACGCAGCGAGTGCCGCTCGTAGCCGCCTCGGGTCGCTCGTCAGGGGTGCGACGATGCCGGCCGAGCTCGCGAATGCGATGATCCCGATCTTGGTGCCTGCCGGGACGGCAGCGACGAACGCGCGCGCGGCGGCCACCGCCGCCTGCGCGCGTGTCGGCGAGACATCCGTCGACGCCATCGAGCCCGACGTGTCGATGCAGATGAACGCCGCGCCGTCCTTGGCCGGAAGCCAGGCGACGACCCGCGGACCCGCGGCCGCCAGCGCCAGGAGGAGCGCACCGAGAATCCATCCGGCGCGCAGTAGGCGCGCGGGTCCGCCTCCCGCACCGCTCGCCCGCAAGAGAAATGGAAGGTTCGAGTACGCGATCTCGCGCCCCGTTCGCCGGCGTTCGAGGATGCCGTAGGCGAGGGCGAGCAGCGGCACGCCCACGAGGGCGAGCAGGAGCCAAGCCGGGCGCTCGAAGCTCATATGAGACCGAAGGCTCCTAACAAGCCACGCGTGCCGTCACCTTCTTCGAACTGCCCGACGCGCCATCCGAGCGACGTGAGGCGAAACGCCAAAGCACGCTCGCGTTCGTGGACGGCGCGCACGTAGCGTTCGCGCTCGCGCGCGCCGAGAAAGAGCAGATGCGATCGACCCGTCTCCACGTCGGCTACGCGCACGAAGCCGCCCAACGGCAGCCCGGCATGCCACGGATCGCGCGCGACGAGCGCCGTGCAGTCGAAGCGGACGCCGAGTTCCCCAAGCATCCGGTCGTCTTTCGTGTCGAGGTCGAAAAAATCGCTCGCGACCAGCAACGCGCTACCACGGGGAAGCGCGGCGAGCGCCATATCCAGCGCGCGCCGGAGATCGCCTGGAGACATCTGCGGAAGCGCCGCCGCCGCGCAGGCGGCCGCACTTCGAGGTCCCCGCAGCGTAAGCGGTACGACTAAACCCTCGTGGCTGAGGCGCACGCAGCGATCGTCCGCGAGTGCGGCGCCGTACCACAGGCGTAGCGTCTCTTCGGCACAATCCAGGAGCGCGCGGCGGCGCCCCGCACGCATCGAGCCGGAGTTGTCGACGATCGCAGCGAGCGTCAGGGCTACGTCTTCGAGGACGACGCGCGTCTGCAAGGCGCCCGTGCGAGCCGTGGCCGCCCAGTCGATGCGCCGCGGGTCGTCGCCGGCCACGTACTCCCGGAGTTCGACGAACTCGTAGCCGTCGCCGCGAAAGAGCGTCGGCGAACCGGTGCCGGCGTGGCGCGGCCGCTTCCGCCCGCTCAGCAGCGCGTTACGCAAAGGGTTCACGGGGCTGGTACGCCGGCTATCAGGCGAGCGATGATCGCTTCGGGGTCGGCGTGTTCGGTGACCAAGCGGTAGTTGAAACCGATGCGGTGGCGTAGCACGAGCGGAGCGATGCCGCGCACGTCGTCAGGCAGCACGAAGGTACGCTGTTGAATGAGCGCCTTCGCACGCGATAGGAAGGCGAGCGCGAGCGTGGCGCGCGGACTCGCGCCGTAGTCGACCAATGCCGCCGTCGCCCCACCTAGCGCCGCCTCGAAACCGCGCGTTGCCGCGACCAAGTCGACGACGTACGCTTTTATCTTTGCGTCGAGGTGCACCGCGCGGGCCTGCGCCCGCCACGCGCGCACGTCGTCGAGCGTTGCAGCGCTCTCGACCAGACGCGTGTCGTCCACCGCGAAGCGCTCGAGAATGACGGCCTCTTCTTCGCGCGTTGGGTAACCGACGTTGACCTTTAGGAGAAAGCGATCCATCTGCGCGAGCGGCAGGGCGTACGTGCCGTCGGTATCCAGAGGGTTCATCGTCGCCAGCACGATGAACGGATCGGGCAGTGGGTGCGACTGCAATCCGATCGTGACCTGGCGCTCCTGCATCGCCTCAAGAAGCGCAGATTGCACTTTTGCCGGCGCGCGGTTCACCTCGTCCGCGAGGACGACGTTCGCGAATATCGGCCCCGGTACGGTCGTAAATACGCTTTCGTGCTGATCGAATATCCGCGTGCCGACGATATCCGCCGGCAGGAGATCCGGAGTGAACTGAATGCGTCTGAACTGG
>JAJXWN010000252.1 GCA_021781595.1 bacterium
GTGGTTCATTTCGTGCCACGGGATGAACACCAGCCGCATATTTCCGTACTCGGTCGTCCGACGTTCGTGCGCGTCCATCACCTGCTCGTAGAACCACGCGCCGCGGCCGGTTTGGCCGTTCGGCGTTGACTCGATGTAGAGCGCGGAGTGCGCGTCGTCGGAGAGCGTGGGGTAGAGCGCGCGGAAGAGTTCGTGCCCGTCGTCGTAGTAGCCGCCTTCGGTGGCGTGGATATTCTGGAATCCGAAACTTAAATACGCATCGAGCGACTTCGCCGACGCGACGAAGATCTTGGAACTTAAGGGTTCGTCGAACTCTAACTTATCCTTCGGCGGGTTGTTGTTGAACTGCGGCGGCAGGTTCGGACGCACGCGGATTTCGAGCTCGCCGAACTTAATCGACTCCGGGGTGTTCTTCCAGAAGCGCGTACACATCCCAAGCACGTTCTCGGACGGCTTGCTTTGATTCGCGACGATGAGCGAGTGGGTATTCGGGTTCATCGTTGTGTCGTCGTAAATTAGCGCCTCGACAATCGTCGAAAGACCCGCGCGACGCGACTTGCAGATAACGATACGCACCGGGAAGCGGTGCTCGCGAAACCATTGGTGCGTCTCGTACACGCGTAACTGCGCCTCATTGAAGCGCAGCGGAATGACTTTGCGGGTCTGCGCGGTGAGAATCTTGAAGAGGTTTTCGATACGGAAGCGCGGGTCGTTATAGAACCGTTCGATCCGTGCGCGCAACTGCTCCGACGAGATCACCGGAACCGCGTCGGGGGTTGCGCCTCCGGCGACGGTCATTCCTCCTCGCCGGAAAGAAACTCGTTGCCGCTCGCGTTTGCAAGCGCGGCAAGCGCAGCGACGCGCGGCGCATCGAACTCCGCGTTCTCGATGAGGCGTTCGGCCATTGTCATCGCTTTCCAGAACACCTCGCGACGTTTCTCGTCGAGCAGGTTATCGTTATACCGCCTTGGGCCGGCCATGTTGAGGCTCCTCTCGCTTTGGAACGAACTCGCTCGGATCGATGATGCCGAGCGATATACAGATGGCGACGAGATTCGGGTTGCTCAGCGCATAAAAATGGCGCCGAATCTTCATCAAGCGCATCTTCACGACCTTTTGACTTGCGTTGCCGAGCATCTTCGAGATTTCGTCGTAGGTGAATCCCTGCGCAACCAACCTCACCAACTCCACCCAATCCTTGCGCTGCTCGCTAATAACGAGGTGGTATTTGTCGCATTGGTCGCAGTAGGCGGCGATCGGACGGCGCCGTGCGAGAAGTGGCCGCGGCAGCGATCCGAGCGCCTGACGCGCATCCTCGCGCTTGGCATACGCCGAGCCGGAGCAGCGGTTAGTCATCATCGGGAACCGCAGCGGCCTCACCGGGTTCGTGCGACAGAAAGTCCTCGGCGACCGGGAGCGCGACGCCGTTGACCGTTGCCGCGATTGCGCGCGGCCCATCGGCGCCTTCGCCGCGCGTCCCGAGCATTTGGTAGAGGCTCACGCTCACCGAAGCAGGCGCGACATCGGGTTTATTCCAGCCGGCGACACGAGCGACGGAGGTAAAGGCGCGAGTCGCCGAGTCGTCGTCGCCGTGCAGCGCGATCTGCGCTTGACGGGCGAGGAGTTCTTTTTTCTGCTTCTCGACGTCGGTGAGATCGCGTTGCAGAATCGCGCGCACGCCCTCGGTGCGGAAGATGCGCTCGAAGATTTCTTCGTATGGCGGCGCGTCCTGCTCCTCGCCCTGCGGCTCGCGCGACTTCGGCTTAGCGATGATGCCGAGCCGAACGAGGGCGTTATGCTCGTTGAGCCATTCGGCCATAAGCGCCCGCGCGGCCATCTGATCTCGTAGTTCCTGCGGCGCCGCCGCGCACCAATCGTCGGCCGGGATGCGCTTCATCCCCATCTTCTCGCGGAGTTCCTGGAGATCCATCGCCGTCTGCTTCGAGCGGCGGATATACCCCTCGGGCTTCGGGCCGTACCGCTTCGGCTTCGGCGGCTTCTTCGCTCGCGGCGGTGTTTCACGGGGAACGCTGCCATCAGGGCGTTTTGGCATAGATGCCTCCCATGAACACCGAGGGGACGTCGCCGCTCTCGTCATCCTCCGGCGGCGCGTTCTCGCGCTGCGCGATGATTGCTGCAGCGAGTTCGTCGTCGGGAATATCGGGAAGCGGCGCGCGGGCCGCGACCCGGCGCAGTTCGTCAATCGCTTCGTGCGACTCCGCACCGATGCGCTGCTGCTCGTCGGCCGAGAGGCCGTGCGCCCGCGCCCGGTGCACCGCGGCAGCAGCGTTGGCAAAGAGCCACGCCCCGCAGCCTAAGACGATGATGCCCGCGCAGAACAAAACGACCCCGGCGGTAAAAAGCAGCCCGAGCATCACCAATCCCATCCCGTTACCTCCACGGCCTCGACGTCAGCGAAGATCGGCGCGAGTTCCGGCTTTGCAGCCGGCGCAACCGGAGCAGGCTTGCTCTTTTTTCGCACGACCTTCGGGGCGACTTTCGTTCCCTTACGCTTCGGATTGCCGGCGAGTGCCCCGAGTCGACCGATGCGGGCGTAGTACCCCGGTTCGGATTCGGCACGTTTGCGGGTCGCCTCGCCGCCGAGTCGGGCGAGTTGCGCCATCCGCTCAGGACTCCCCGCCAAGACTCGTTTCCAGATAGAGCGCGCTCCAGCGCGCAAACTCCGAGCGTAAGAACGCTCGTGCGGCATCACGAGTCGCGGCGTCGATGGTCGTTCCGCCGCCAAATCCAGAATCCCCAGGCGCTCCGTCGAGCGCCGACCGTGCTATCGATAGCGCCGTTTCCACCACGGTTACATAGCCGGTCGTCGGGTCGAATCCCTGAACCTCCGGCGACTCGAACACCTCTCCGTCA
>JAJXWN010000253.1 GCA_021781595.1 bacterium
ACGACAGCATCAAACTCTCGCTCGGCAAGGGGCTCGTGCTCGTCTACGCCAAGGAATAGCCGGCGCAGGCAGGCTCCCCGCACTTTATTTTGGTCGGCGGCCGTATTCGACGACCGGCGTCGTCGGCGCACGGAGATCGATAACGCTGATAGCGCGCCCGCCGCGCTCGAGCTGCGAGAGAATCGGGTCGACGAGCGGTATCTTCTTCTGCAGATCGTCATCGTTGCCGAAGAGCACGTCGACCCCGCCGCGTAGGGCTGCGACCAAGCCTCCAAAGTGACCGAACCAGAGGCGCGTTACGATGACGTGGCCGGCGACGAGCTGCGCGTAATCGTTCCGCATTCGTTCGTCCCGCGCGCCGCGCAGAAACGTCCCGTCAAAGAGATTCCGCCTGCCGGGCAGGACGAAGACCGGAAGATCGTTCCCCGGCGGCGCAGGCTGCAGCACCCGCAATCCCCGGTCGACCAAGACCCGCCGGGTGCCGTCCGTCACCACGGCATACGGGTGGCGCTCGGTCACGTAGATGCGCACGCCGGCCGGCGGTATGCGAAAGATCCTCGCCGTGGCGATGTAGGGAATCCCCTCGATGCGGGCTGCCGCGGCACCTAAATTCTGCAGCCAAACGTTCTGGTGTGGCGAGATTGCGGCGCGCCTGCGAATCTCCGCCGCAGGAACGACTTCATTCCCCGCGACCGTGACATACTTCGGGTAGAAACCGGGCCACGATGCCAAGTAGTACCCTGCGGCCGCCGCGGCGACCAGCAGGAGAGTCAGTACGATCCAGAACGGGCGCAGGCGAGCCGTGAGAGATTTTCTGCGACGCGCCGCCTTCGGCTTCATCGCAGAACGTAACGCTCCAGCGCTTCGGCCACGCCGTCGTGTTCCACGTCGGCCACTACCGCGTCGGCGCTATCGCGTAGATCCTGCGGCGCGGAGCCCATGGCGACGCCGATGCCCGCCGCGTGAAGCAACGGCGCATCGTTCCACGAATCGCCAATGGCCATTACCGCTTCGATCGGCACGCCGAGCCGCTCCGCGACGACGCGAAGCGCGCGCCCCTTGTCGACCAAAGGATTCATGACCTCCACGAACTCCGGCAGGCTACGCGTAACGTACGCGCGATCCCCGAGCGCCAGCTGCATCCGCAGGTGGCATTCGGCTGCGACCTGTGGTTCGGCGATGATCACGGCTTTGGTTGCATCCCGGCCGGCAAACGCAGCGTGGAGCGACGTGACGACGAGCGGCTCCACGCCCGATACGCCGGCATACAACGCGGAATACGCGTTTCGCTCTTCGCAGTAATAGCGGTCGTCCGCATAGAGCTGCACGTGCAGGCCATCCCGCTGCGCGCGGCCGACGACCTCGCGTGCGAGCCCGCTCGAAAGCGGAAGATCGAGAATCCGATCGCCGCTACGCGGATCGATGACGGCCGCGCCCTGGTAACAGACGATTGGAGTCTCGAACTCGAGCACCCGTGCATACGGCAACGCCGCCCGGTACATGCGCCCGGTAACCAGAGTTCCGAGCACGCCGCGCGCCCGCATCGCAGCGACCGCCTCGCGCACGCGGGGGCTCACCCTAAGGTCTGAACCGACCAGCGTTCCGTCCACGTCGAAGGCGACAAGTTTCACGGACCGATTCGGCGCGTCTCTCCCGCTCACGGAGCCTGCCGCATCCGGGCCGTCTCCGCGTGGTGGTGCAATCCCTCGAACTCCGCTAGCGCTGCCAAGACCGGGGCGTCGGCCTGCATCCGTTCGGCGCTGTTTTCCAGAATCGAAAAACTGCGCAGGAAATCCGTCGTGCGCAGGCCTGAGGAGAAGCGGGCCGCGCCCGACGTCGGCAGAACGTGGTTGGTTCCAGCCAGATAGTCTCCGCACGCGACCGGCGTGTTCGGACCGATGAAGACCGCACCCGCGCTTCGCACTCGCGCCAGGTACCGCTCCGGATCGCGTACCTGCAGCGATAGGTGTTCCGGCGCAAAGCGCTCGACGACCTCGAACAGGCGCTTGCGATTGCGTGCGTGCACGAGATAGGTGCCGTCCTCCAACACGCGGCGAACGATCGCGCCGCGATTTGCCTCGTTAAGGACAGTGGTCTCCAAGAGTTGCGCGCAAACCTGAAGAAACGGCAGCGACTCCGAGACGACGGCGACACGCGCCAGGGGATCGTGCTCCGCCTGCGCGAGCAGTTCGCCGACGACGTATTCGGCGCTCGCCCCGTCGTCCGCCACGACGAGAATCTCCGACGGCCCGGCGAGACCGTCGATCGCGCACGCCCCGTAAACCTGCCGCTTCGCCTCCGTCACCCAAACGTTTCCCGGACCGACGATCTTGTCGACGCGCGCGATGGACTGTGTGCCGTAGGCGGCCGCCGCGATCGCAGCCGCGCCGCCGACCGCGTGCAACTCTTCGACTTCGCACAGGCTGCACGCAAACACTACCGCCGGCGCTACGCGTCCGTCCCGCTGCGCGGGCGTAAGGACGACGACGCGCGAGACGCCGGCGATCTTCGCCGGCACGACGGACATCAATACCGACGACGGCAGCGTTGCGGTACCGCCGGGGACGTAAGCCGCGACCGAGTCGAGCGGCCGGTACGAAAATCGGTACGATGTAGCGTCTTCGTCGGTGTAGGCCACGTCCTCGGGGCGTTGTTGTCTGTGGAAGCGTGCGATTCGTTCCTGCGCGAGGCGCAAACCGTCTGCAATCTCTCGCGGCACCAACGCCTGCGCTTGCTCGCGCATCGGGATGGGTACGCGGATCCGGCTCACATTGAACGTTGGATCGTCGAAGCGGCGTGCGTACTCCACCAACGCTTCGTCGCCGCGCGCGCGTACCGCCTCGATGATCTGTGTAACGCCTAGGCGGAC
>JAJXWN010000038.1 GCA_021781595.1 bacterium
GTCGCCGGCGAGATAGGCGTGCGGAAACCGCGACCAATACGTTTGCCGGTAACGTTCGTCGTCGCCCCAGATGCCGCGCAGCATTCCGGGCCATGGGCGCGTCAGTACGACGTATCCGCCACCGCCTAGCGGCACCGACTCGCCCTGGTCGTTGACGATGTCGGCGCCGATCCCCGGAAGCGGTTGCGTTGCGCTTCCCGGCGGCGTCTCCGTGATGCCGGGCAACGGCGAGATCATGATGCCGCCCGTCTCGGTCTGCCACCACGTATCGACCACCGGGCAGCGGTTGCCGCCGATGTGCTCGCGGTACCACATCCACGCTTCGGGGTTGATCGGTTCGCCGACGGAGCCGAGTAGCCGTAGCGACGACAGGTCGTGCCTGCGCGGATACTCGTCGCCCCACTTCATGAAGCTGCGTATCGCCGTCGGCGCCGTGTAGATCGCGGTCACTTTGTAGCGCTCGACGATATCCCAGAAGCGGTCTTTGTCGGGGTAATCGGGTGTGCCCTCGTACAGGACGCCGGTCGCGCCGTTGGCGAGGGGGCCATAGACGATATATGAGTGTCCGGTGACCCAGCCGATGTCGGCGGTGCACCAAAAGACGTCGGTCTCGGGTTTGAGATCGAAGATGAGGTCGTGCGTCATCGTGCAATGCGTCAGGTAGCCGCCCGTGGTGTGTTTGACACCCTTGGGTTTCCCGGTCGTGCCGCTCGTATAGAGCAGAAAGAGTAGATCCTCGGCGTTCATGCGCTCGGGCTCGCACTGCGTGGGCCGGTCCTTGACCAGATCGTGCCACCAGATATCGCGGCCCGGCTTCATCTCTACGGGATCGCCGATTCGTTTAAAGACGACGCAGTGTTCGATCGAAGGCGTTTGTGCCATCGCCGTGTCGCAGTTGCCCTTCAGCGCGAGCTTCTTGCCGCGGCGCCAGCCGTAGTCGGCCGTGATCAGCGCGACGCACTGCGAATCGTTGACCCTATCGACGATCGATTCGGGCGAGAAGCCACCGAAGATGACCGAATGTACCGCGCCGATGCGCGCGCACGCGAGCAACGCGACGGGCAGCTCCGGAATCATCGGCATGTAGATTGCGACGCGGTCGCCCTTCTCGATGCCGAGCGCGCGCAGTCCATTTGCGAAGCGGCAGACGTCATCGAGCAATTGCCGGTACGTAACCGTGCGCCGGTCGCCGGGCTCGCCCTCGAAATAGAAGGCGATCTTGGCGCCGGCACCGGCGCGAACGTGGCGGTCCAAGCAGTTCACCGACGCGTTGAGTTCGCCGTCGCCGAACCATCTCGCGAACGGCTCGTTCCATTCGAGCGTCTGGCTGAACGGCGTCATCCACTCGAGCTTCCGCGCCCACGAGGCCCAGAACGCGAGATAGTCGCGCTCGGCCTCCTCATAGATTCCCGGCTGAGCGTTCGCCCCTGCGGCGAAGGCTGCCGATGGGGGAAAACGGCGGCTCTCGTGCGAGAGCGCTTCGATCGAACTCGCGGTAGGCATTCGGGCGAATTACAGGGAGAACGCGTGCACGCCTGCCGAAAAAGTCGGCATGGGGTTGGCACTCCGGCACCAAGACTGCTAAGATAGAGAGTAATGAAATCCGGTGAAGGCGGCGGCCTCGGCAAGCGCAAGGCGTATATTCTGGCAACGGTGGTCTACGAGTACATAGCGACGGCGGAGCCCGTCGGCTCGCAGTCGCTCACGCAGAAGTATAATCTCGGCGTAAGCTCGGCGACGGTTCGCAACGATATGGCCGAACTGGAGGCGGGCGGTTACCTCGTGCAGCCGCATACGTCGGCCGGGCGCGTACCATCCGACTCGGGGTACCGCACCTACGTCGACCGCTTGATGGAGCCGGAACTGCTCCAATCGGAGGAGCGCCATCGCATCCGCGACGAGCTGCGTGATGCCAGCCGCGAGCTCGACGAGATCATCGACAACGCCACGCGCCTGCTCGGGCGCCTCTCGAAAAACCTCGCCTTCGTTACCAAGCCGCAGCCTGACGCCCAGACATTCCGGCACATCCAACTCATCTGGTTGACCGCCCGTACCGGCGTTGCGATCGTCGTGACTTCGCTCGGGGTTTCGGCTCAGAGCATGTTCGAACTCGCCGCCGACGCGACCCCCGACGATCTGACGCGGCTCTCGAACGCGCTGAACGCGCGCTTGGGCAACCGCGTATTGCGCGAGGTGGCTGAGGCCGACGTTGCGGCTTCCGTCGCCGAAGCGACGCTCGGAGAGGACGTAAAGCAGGCCGTGCTGACCGCTCTGCGCAATGCTCGCTCGGCCGAGGCCCCGACGGTCAGCGCGGCGGGAGCGCAGAACCTGCTCGATCAGCCGGAGTTCCAAGATCTGCGAAAATTGCGCTCGATCCTACGCATCGTTGAGGAGCAGAAGACGTTATACGACCTGGTGGCCGATTCGATGACTTCGGAGTCGGCAAGCGTCAAGATCGGACGGGAGCTGGGTCAGGACGAGATGACCGATTTCAGCATCGTCACCGTGCCATACCGCTTCGGCGAGCAGGCGATCGGCATGCTGTCCATTCTGGGGCCGCGCCGCATGCCGTACGGCCGGTTGATGGCGCTCGCGGCCGGCACGGCCGAGACGCTGACCGAACGTTTAGCCGACGTCGAAATAAAATGATGCCGAACGCACGAGCAGTACCTTCATAACCGAATGCCCACCAAGGATTTTTACGAGATCCTCGGCGTAAGCCGCAGTGCGAGCGCAGACGAGATCAAGCAAGCCTACCGCGCGCTTGCGCGCAAACACCATCCAGACGTCGCGGCCGACAAGGCCGTCGCCGAGCAGCATTTCAAAGAGATCAACGAGGCCTACGAAGTGCTCTCCGATCCGCAGAAGCGCATGCAGTACGATCGCTTCGGTACGACCGGCAACGGCGCGGCGGGCGGCTTCGGCGATTTCGGGTTCGGCTCGGGCTTCGGCGCGGCGGGGTTCGGCGACATCTTCGACATGTTCTTTGGAGATGCGCGTGCGGGAGCGGCGGGAGAACGCCAGGCGCGGCGCGCGGGTCCGGCGCGCGGCTCCGATCTGCGCTACGATCTCGAGATAACGCTGCCCGAAGCGTTCGCCGGCGCGACCAAAGAGATCGGCTTCAACCATCTCGCGCAGTGCGAAACCTGCAAGGGCTCGGGCGCCGCCCCCAACACCCTTATCGTAGCCTGCGACCGATGCTCGGGCAGTGGCGTGATGCGCATGGTCCGGCACACCCCGCTCGGTCAGTTCGTGACGCAGTCCGCGTGCAGCAAGTGCGGTGGTGACGGCCAGGTCATCCAGACGCCGTGCGAGGCGTGCGGCGGACGCGGACGCCGCGAGGTCGAGCGTAAACTCACCGTGAAGGTGCCGGCCGGCATCGATGACGGCAGTCGCATTCGCATCTCGGGCAGCGGCGAAGCCGGCATACGCGGCGGGCCGCCGGGCGATCTCTACGTGTACTTGAGCGTCGCTCCGCATCCGGTCTTCAAGCGCGACGGGCACGATACGTACGTCGACGTTCCGATGAGTTTCCCGCAAGCGGCGCTGGGCGGAACGATCGTCGTGCCGTCGCTCGACGGTGATATTCCGCTGAACGTCCACGCGGGCACGCAGAGCGGCACGGTCTTTCGCATGCGCGGGCACGGCATGCCGAGCGTACGCGGGTCGCAGCGCGGCGACCACGTCGTTACGGTGCACGTGGTGGTGCCGCCCAAATCGAACAAGCGGCAGCGCGAGTTGCTCGAAGAGTACGCACGTGCCGGCGGCGATCGCATCGACGACGACAAGACGTTCTTCGAGAAGTTCAAAGAAGCGTTCCGACCGGAATAGATGCGTGAGCGGCGAGCGCTTCTTTGTCGAGGGCGTACGGTCGCCGGGCGATGTCGTCGCGCTCGACGGTTCGGACGCACGCAAGATCGTAACCGTCTTGCGCAAGCGTAGCGGCGACACCGTCGAAATCGTGGATTCGACCGCGACCGCTTACGCCGCGCGACTCGAGATCGAACGCCGCGCCGTGCGCGTGCGCGTGCTGGCTCCCATGCGCGCGAGCGCACCCATCCGTAGCGCCGTCGAGGTTACGGTCGCGCAGGCGATCCCGAAGGGCCAGAAGATGGACTTCGTCGTCGAAAAACTGACGGAGCTCGGCGTCGGATCGATCCTACCCTTCGCGTCGGAGCGCTCCGTCGTTACCGGCTCCGGCACGGCGAAGATCGAACGATGGAGACGCCTAGCCCATACGGCGGCCGCACAATGCGGGCGGTGCGACATCCCGCCCGTTGAAGAGCCGCTAAGCTGGAACGAGTTGCTCGCGCGCTTTCCGAGCTATGATCGCGTGCTTTTTCCGTGGGAGCTCGCAGAGCCGGCACCCCTTCGCCACACGCTCGCGGCGGCGATCGAAGGCGCCTCTCGCATTCTCGTCGTCGTCGGCCCCGAAGGCGGCTTCACGCACGACGAAGCTCGCCTGGCCGCCGCAGGCGGCGCAACCGTCCTCTCGTTGGGACGGCGCATCCTTCGCAGCGAAACTGCGGGGCTCGTCGTATTGGCAGCGATCGCCTTCCTGACCGAAAGCTGATGGACTGCTCGCCGTAGAGCAACGGAATACAGGTCGGGCCCGTCGTATAGAGGCTCATCAGCAATGGGCAATCTCGCGTTTTCGATGGTCGTCCCTACGTACAACGAAGCCGGTGGAATCGAGCGGTTGATTCGGTCGCTCGACGATATCTTCCGTCGCGACGGCTTGGACGGCGAGATCGTCGTGGTCGACGATAATTCGCCGGACGGAACCGGAGCGATCGTCGACCGCCTCGCCGCGGAGCTGCCCGTGCGATGCCTGCACCGGCCCGGGAAGTTGGGGCTTTCGAGCGGCGTCATCGACGGCTGGAAATTCGCGCGGCCGGAATCGCAGGCCCTCGGAGCGATGGACGCCGACTTCAGCCACGACGTCGACATCCTTCCCAAAATGGTAGCGGCACTCGAATCCGGCGAATACGGGCTCGCGGTCGGGAGCCGCTACGTTGCCGGCGGCGGCATAACGAACTGGCCCTGGACGCGCATCGTGACTTCGCGCATCGCGTGTCTGCTGGCCTCGCCGCTGACGCGCGTTAAGGACATCACCAGCGGGTATTTCCTCGTTCGCCGTGAGGCGCTCGACGGCGTTCGGCTCGATCCGATCGGCTTCAAGATCGGGCTCGAAGTGGTAGCCAAGGCGCATTACGGAAAGGCGATCGAGATACCGTACGTCTTTACCGACCGCGTCGTGGGCGAGTCGAAGCTCAACGAGAAGGAGATATTCAACTATCTGCGGCAGCTGCGGCGGCTGTACGCGGCGCGCTTGTTTCCAAAGGCCGGCAAAGACTGATGCCGACGCCCGAATGGCTGCGGCGGCGCCGAAGTAAGAATCAGAACGACGGAGCTGCGCTCTGGACGAGATGCGTGAAATGCGCCGAGGTGCTCTATCGCCCCGATCTGGCGGCAAACCTTTGGGTCTGCACGAAATGCGGTTACCACTTCAGAATGAATGCCTTCGATCGCATCAGCACGATCGTCGACAACGACTTCGTCGAGATCGGCAACGAGGTGCAGTCCGGCGACCCGCTCGAATGGGTCGATAAAAAGAGTTATCCGGCCAAACTCGCCGCCGACCGCGAAAACTCGCAGCTCGGTGAGGGCGTCGTCTGCGGGTGCGGAACGCTGACGGGTCGCGACGTCGCGCTGGGGGTCATGGACTTTCATTTTCGCGGCGGTACGATGGGTACGGTCGTCGGCGAACGCATCACCATGCTGCTCGAGGAGGCGCGCAAGCGCCGCATTCCGTGCATCATCTTTACCGCATCGGGCGGCGCACGCATGGAAGAAGGCATGCTGGCACTGATGCAGATGGCGAAGACGACGGCGGCGGTCGCTCGCTTCATGGACGACGGCAACCTTTTCGTGACGGTGCTGACCGATCCGACGAGCGGCGGGGTCTCGGCATCCTTTGCGTTTCAATCCGACGTGATCGTAGCCGAACCAAAAGCGATGATAGGCTTCGCCGGCCGGCGCGTCATCGAACAGACCATTCGGCAGAAGCTGCCCGATCAGTTCCAGACGGCAGAGTTCTTGCTCGAGAAGGGACACGTCGATATGGTCGTCGATCGCCACGACCTCAAGGCGGCGCTCGGCCGGATACTGGAGTACGCCGCCGCCGAGCCGGTTGCCGCGGGGTCCGATAGGTGAACGTCATCGTGGAACGCGAGAAAGGCCTGCTCGAGCTGGAGCGGCGCATCGAAGAGTTGCGAGCGGCCACTACAAGCCAGTCCGTCGACATGTCGTCGGATATTCGTGCGCTGGAAGAAAAGTACGCGCAGATACAGCACGAGATCTTCAGTTCGATGTCGCCGTGGCAGAAAGTGCACATGGCGCGCCATCCCAATCGTCCGACGACGCTCGATTATTTGGCGCAGTTCGCACGGTTCGACGAGCTGCACGGAGACCGGCACTTCCGCGACGATCCCTCGATCGTCGGTGGCTTCGCGTTGCTCGGCACGCGCTCGGTGATGGCGATCGGCGAGCAGCGCGGTCGCGATACCAAGGAGAACCTGCGCCGCAATTTCGGCATGCCGTCCCCCGAGGGGTACCGAAAGGTAAGGCGCCTCGCGCATCTGGCTTCGCGCCTCGGCCTGCCGATCGTCACCTTCGTGGACACCAAGGGCGCCGACCCCGGCATCGCTTCCGAGGAGCACGCACAGTCCGAGGCCATCGCGTCGTGTCTCTACGAGTTCACGCAGGCTCGCGTCCCGGTGGTCGCGGTCGTCATCGGCGAGGGAGGCAGCGGTGGGGCGCTCGCGCTCAGTATCGCAGACCGCTTGATCATGCTCGAGCATAGTTACTACTCGGTCGCTACGCCGGAGGGCTGTGCCGCCATCTTATGGAGCGATGCCGGTAAGGCGGAAGAAGCTGCGGCGCGATTGAAGTTAACCGCTCAGGATCTCCAGGGGTTCGGGATCGTCGACGAGATCGTCCCCGAACCACTGGGGGGTGCGCATCGCGATGCGGCGGGATCGGTCGCGCGCGTGCTGGGATCGGTTGAGTCCTCATTGCGACAGCTCTCGGCTCTGCCGACGGCGGAATTGCTCGAGGCGCGGTATCGAAAGTATCGGCGGATAGGCGCGTGGCACGCGGAGCGCCTGGAAGCGATCGGCGACAATCTATGAGGCGGCACCGGCGGCCGCACGGCGTCGTGCGCCTGGCCGGCCGCATCGTCGTCGCGTTTCTCGGCGCGGTCGTCTTCGTTCTTATGAGCGTCCAATTCGGCCGCATCGTCAGCGAAGACGTAGCGATGGCCCATTCGCTCTCGAGCGTACGCCGCGACGTCGTCCGGCTGCGCGAGCGCAAGGCGGATCAAGAACGCGAGTTGCGCCGCTTGGAAAGCCCCCTTGGCTCCATTCCAGCCATCCACGAACGGCTGCATCTGGTGCGGCCGGGCGAAGCGATCGTCTACGTGAGACCTGGTACGCCGGCGCCGCGGTGAGCGAGCGGATCCGCGGCTGCGTGATCGACGTTAACGCCTTTGGTGCGACGGTGCGCTTGGAGAGCGGCGATCTCGCAACGGCCCTGTACGCAGATGTCGAAGCCAATCGCCCCGCGTACGCGCGCGCCTTCGCGACGAAGAAGCCGCTCGAGTTTGCAGTCCGCGTCGCGGGACGCCACGCGGTCGTTGCAGTTGCTCCGCAGTTGCAAGACGATCGCTTCGAAGAGCAGATTGCCGGCTTCTTGAAGATGACGCAAGAGTGGGAGAAACCCGACGCGCCGCCTGCGCACGAGCGGCATTTTCTGCAGAAGAAGCGCCGCGCAGCGCGTTTTGAATGAGCGAACGCTGGGGCGTCATCTCCGTCGGTACGAACTCGACGCGTTTTCTCGTAGCCGACGGATCGCGGATCGCGGCGCAGCGTTCGATCGGGACGCGCATCGGCGAGGGCCTGCGCGAGCGCGGACGCATCGGGGAGGTACCGATGGAGCGCACGCTGGCCGCCGTGCGCGATTACGATCGTACGATTCATGGCAGTTGCGATCGCCTGTTCGTCATCGCCACGAGTGCCTTGCGACGGGCGCAGAACGCCGATGAATTTGCGGCCCGCGTCCGGGCGATCGCCGGCGTCGATCTGCGCATTCTAACGGGCGAGGAGGAAGCGATCGCATCGTACCGTGGCGCCGTTACCGCGCTGCGAGGCTCCGACGGCCCGCGCGCCGGCGTGCTCGATGCGGGCGGCGGCAGCACCGAGTATGCTATCGGCGATCGGTCCCATGCGGAGGATCTACTCTCGTGCGAGATCGGCGCGGTGCGGCTCACCGAGTGGTGCCCGGGTCTCTCGGGTACGCACGGGCGAGTCGATGCTGCGACCATCGAACGTGCGCGGGCGCTGGCGGGCGAGCGCCTAGCGGCGATCGCCCGCTTCCCGCACGTCGACGCGCTGGTGCTCGTGGGCGGCAGCGCGACGACGACCGCCGCGCTCGTGCGCGGGCGCCGCACCGCGTTCGTCCGCTTGGACTTGGCACGCGAAACGCTCGCCGAGTGGTTCGACCGGCTCTGCTCGCTGCCGCTCGAAAAGCGCAGACTGCTGCCCGGCATGAACCCTCAGCGAGCAGATATCCTGCCCGCCGGCATATGCATCGCCGAAGCAGCGCTTGCGCTGACCGGGCACGATCGTGCGACCGTGAGCACGCGCGATCTGCCGTACGGCTTCTTGCTGGTCGAGCGAGAGCGAGCGTAGCGCTGAAAGCGGCCCCGTCCCCGGGTAATCGAGGGGGTGCCCGTCGAAACGATCCGTATGTCAGAAGGCGATACCTATCGTGCCATACTCGACGCACGGCGCGCATGGCAAGACTACCTGGATGCAGCTGACGAAGACGAGGACGACGTCTACGAGGCGTATCTCGACGCGGCCGCCGATGCCGTGCCGCTGGTAAGCGGCCTCATCGAACTCTGCGTCGAGGCAAATCTCATTGCCATATCGGCGCGAGACCGTGAGGACCGGTACGTCGATCTTGCCGCCACGGCCGCACGGCCGCACGCCGACGCGATCGTTGAGATCGTCGGGGACATCGTGCTCGGTCACTCGGAGGTGCTGCCGTCGTTCGAGAAACGAGCGCGCGACGAAGATCCGGACACGCGCTTCGATCGTGCGCGAGAGATGTTCCGTGAAATGAGCCGTCCGAATGTTAGCCGAGCCGTCGACGAGATCCGCCAGCTGCGTGACGACGCGCACGGCGCCGGATACGGCGAGTTCGTCGATCGTCTAACCGTCGTCTTGGGTCTCTTACAAATCTCGCCTCCGAAAGTCGAAGAATAGTTCTCGTTCCAGGCGATGGGATGATGGTGGAACCGGCAGACACAACAGACTTAAAATCTGTCGCCCGCAAGGGCATCCGGGTTCGAGTCCCGGTCATCCCATGAGCGTAACGCTTCGCATGTAGGTGAAGCATTACTTTAGTTGCGCTGCAGATGCACGAAACCCGCCCGGCGACGCCGGGCGGGTTTCGTGCTATCGTGGCTTCGCGTGCTATTTGGGGGCGTGGGGCGCCATGATCTTGGCGAGCATGTCGGGCTTGCCCGCGATGCGCACCAAGTGCGGGTAGCGCTCGCCGCCGTGGTAGTCGATTTGGTAGGACTTGTACCATTTGTCTTGTTCGACCAGGAGCGAGATCGGCGCGCGCGAGTGTTGCGCGGTCTTCATCGCGTACGCGAGCGTGCCGGACTCGAAGCTCTGGCCGTCGACTGCGGTAATCGTCATGCCGGGCGCGAGGCCCGCGTCCCAGGCGGGCGAGCCTTCGCGCACGTCGTAGACCGCGCCGTTCCCACCGATCTGTAGGCCGAGCGAGTACCAGTCGTCGATGCCGTGGCGGAGGCTTTCCTCGGCGGTCAAGAACGAATTGGGCTTGTCGGTATAGACGAACTTCCAGCCGGAACGCGCGAGCTCTCCGGCCGGTGGATGCTTCGCAATTTCGTAGACGTGGCGCTGGAAGAAGGCGTGCCAGTCGTAATGCACCACGTCGTTTAGTAACGCTTCGATCTGCGCGCGCGTGTAGGTTTTGGTGATCGGCCCCGTGTCCGGCGGGCCGGCGTAGAGGTGGAGGAACGTGTCCAGCGACTTCTTGCCGCCGGTCTTAGCGCGGATGATCGTGTCGACGTCGAGCCACAGAAGCTCGCCCTCGGTGTAGAAATCACCGGCCGTGCGGCGTATCGACGAATACTGGCCGCGCGCTTCGTAGAGGTACGGCGCGGCAGTGGTCGTGTCGATGAGCGGATCCGTCAGACGGCCGGGTTCGGTGTTCATCGCCGCATAGAGCGTGGCAAGATACTCCGGGTACTCCTTGGGCTGGCGAATGCCGGCGCGGAAGGAGAGTAGATCGCCGAGGTATTGGTTCATGCCTTCGTAGACCCATAGCAGATCGGTCTTCATCGGCACTTGGAAGTTCGGTGTGGTGAGATCGGCCGGACGGCGGTACTTGCCGTTCCATGAATGTGAATATTCGTGCGTGATCAAGTCTCCCGCAACGAGTTGTTCGGTGGGATTGGTCATGAAGTCGCCGGGAGCGCGGTCGTCGCTGGACTGGTGGTGTTCGATGCCCTGAAAGCCGATGGCGTTGCTTAGCGCGAGCAGCGAGTGGTAGACGGTCCAGTGGCGCGAGCCATAGAGCGCTAGCGCTTCGGGGACCATGCGCTTGTACGCGGCCAGCAGTTTGGGCTTGAAGTCGAGGTCTTGCGGGCGATCGGCAAAGGCGTCGAGATAATCGTCGGCGCCGTTGTTCGTCCCGAGCAGAATGTGTTTGTAGTACCGGCCGCAGTCCAGCGGCGAATCGACGAGCATGGCGAGTGGAACCTCGCCGAAGTCGACGCGGTCGCCGGTTTGCTTGGCATCCGGCAGTGCGGTTCCATAGCTCCAGCCGGCCGGCAGAATGATGCTGGGCTTGACGAAGACTTGGTGCGAGTTCGTCCGAGCCTGATAGAGGACGTCGCGGTTCCAATTGATGACGGCGAGATTGGCCGTCGACATCGTATCGCCCGCCGCGTTTACCAAGACGTCGAAATCGACGTCGAGCGTGCTGACGCCGGCCGGCACGTTCACGTGAAACGCATACATATCTACCTTGTCGCGCCGCCAGTCGAGCGTTCGGCCGCCGGCGCTGATCTTAAGCCCGGCCAGATCGCTCAAAGGCCCGGTCGGACCGTGTTCGCCGGGGATCCATTTCGGATAGACGAGGGTAAACGGTCCCGGCTTTACCGGGATCGTGAGGTGCGCGTACATCAGTCCGCGCGGCGCGGGTCGCGCGTCGAGCACCAGCGTCATCGGATTGGCTTGGGTGGCGAAAGACGTCGCCGAAGCGCCGTTCGCACTGGCACGTGCGATGCCCGCGCCGCAGACGACGGTGCCAATGGCAAGGCACAACGAGAAGAGTAACCGCTTCATGTGAACCTCGATCGTTACGTTAGGGAAAAAATACCACACCAGTAAGTTGTTACAGGCACGGAAATTTTCCTCGACGCGGACCGCTCCGGCGGCAGACGTGCAACCGCATCTGCAACGTTGCGGGTTTGTAACCTGCGTTATGAGTGCTTTGTTCTCGCCCTTCTCCTTGCGTTCGTTGGCGCTGCCCAACCGCATCGTCGTCTCGCCGATGTGCCAATATTCCGCCACCGGTGGGACGGCGAACGATTGGCACGTCGTCCATCTCGGAGGCTTCGGCCTCTCCGGCCCCGGGCTCGTCTTTACTGAAGCCACGCACGTAAGTGCGGAGGGGCGCATAACGCCAGGGTGTCTCGGCCTCTACAGCGATGCAAACGAAGCGGCACTGGTGCCCGTCGTGCGTTTTTTTCGCGAGTGGACGCATAGCGCAATCGGCGTGCAGCTCGCCCACGCCGGGCGCAAGGGCTCGACCGCGCCGCCGTGGGAAGGGGGCGGTCCACTGCGCGGCGAGCAAGCCTGGGAGACGGTCGCGCCGTCGCCAACCGCCTACGACGAGGGCTGGCACGTGCCGGCGGCTCTCGACGCGGCAGGTTTGCAGAAGGTGCGCGACGATTTCGTGCGCGCTGCGCGGCGCGCCGACCGGATCGGTTTCGACGCGGTCGAGCTACATTTCGCGCATGGCTATCTCGCGCATCAATTCCTTTCACCGCTCTCCAATCGGCGCGACGACCGTTACGGGGGGACGCTCGAGAACCGGATGCGCTTTCCGCTCGAGATTTTTGCGGACGTTCGTGGTGCGTGGCCGGAGCGCAAACCGTTAGGCGTACGCATCTCGGCTACGGATTATGCCGAGGGCGGCTGGGCCCTCGAAGATTCGCTCGCGTTGGCGTCCGCGCTGCGCGAGCTTGGCTGCGATTTCGTCGACGTGAGCGGCGGCGGTCTCTCGCCGCTGCAACGTATCGACGCGCGTCCCGGATACCAGGTCGATTACGCGGCGGCCGTCCGGCGCGCCGCCGGCGTTGCGACCGTCGCCGTCGGCTTGATCACCGATCCCGAGCAGGCGGAGGCGATCGTCTCCGAAGGCAAAGCCGATCTCGTCGCGCTGGCGCGCGGGTTCTTACGCAACCCGCGCTGGACCTGGGATGCGGCCGACGCCTTGGGTGGCGACGCGTTCGTCCCCAATCAATACCTGCGCGGGCGGTCGCCCGGCGCGAGCCGTATACCGAAACCGAAACCGATGTAGTCGCTGCGCCTGAGGTCGGTTACGCTGCGGCCGGCTTCGAGATCGACTTCGAACGAGGGCGTCAGCAGGTACTGAACGCCGCCGTCGAGCGCGAAGCGGCTGCCGCCGTCGGGGCGAAGCTTCGTCGTCCCGTACGCTTCGAGATAGAGTTGCGTCCGCGGGTCGAACTCGTCGGTCACGACGAGTGAAGGCAATACGGCATCGAAGCGGGCGCTGCTCCCGTTCAAGCGCTCGCCAGCGGTGTCCGTCAGCCCGATCGTCGTCGCCAAGCCGACCGCAGGCGAGAGCGCGAGGCTCCCATCGAAGTTGACCGTTTCGCTGGGCGCACCGAGCGTGAAGGTCCGGTCGCCGGTCGGCGCGGTGTAGAGCAGGTCGACTGCCAGCGCGCTCCTCGCGTCGTGCGTCAGCTCGAACTTCGCCCCAACGCCGCTGTCGAACCATCCGCGCGTGGTCGTGGGCCCCGACCGCGCCACCCCGTAGGCCGGGCCGATGAAGTCCAATTCGACGTTGGGGCGCAGGCCGTAGCGAAGAAACCCTTGCGGATAGGTGGCGTTGGCGGCGGGTGCGGCACCGGAGACCGTCTCTTCAGAATAGCCGATCTC
>JAJXWN010000254.1 GCA_021781595.1 bacterium
AGCCGCGCGCGGAGTTAGCGCCTAAACCCGCCTGTGGCTAAACAATCGCGCAGTTTCGGCCGTAGACTTCGATAGAGGCCACCCGCTCGGCCGTCCATGGCAGCCGCATGGCGCCTCTTAGAGGAAACCTAGTGATGGAAGTCCGTCTCGCCGCTTGGCGCGCACGCTTGGGCGTCGGGCAGCGCGTCACCGTAGCCACGCTCGCCGCGCTGGCGTGCGCCTTTCTGGCCTTGGCCGGTGCGCGCTACCCGGGCTTCAACGTCGTGCTGCTGGCCGTCGTCGCGGTCGCGGCCGCGCTCGCCGGTGCGCCCGCCGGCCCCATACTCGCGGTCGTCGCCGGCGCGATCGATTTTGCCGTAGCCAGCGGGCAGCACGTTCCGGGGGCGGGGGCTTCGGCGGTGCTACTGGGCCTCTCGGGTCTGCTGATCGCGCTGCTGTTCGCAGGCGAGATCGTGCCGGCGGAGGATCTCGGCCGGACGCCGATCCAGCGGCGCGACGCTGCGAGCCTGCAGAGCGGCATCTCGGCGCTGGCCTCGGGTATACGCGAAGTATCGCAGGGCGACTTCACCAAGAATCTGGCGGCCTCCGACACCGCTCTCGCCGAACTAGCCATCGCGCTGAACAAACTGATCTTCAGCATGCGTGAGTTTCTCGGGCAGCTGCACGAGACGGCTGCGCAACTCGACTCCTCGGGCGCCGATACCCACGCTACCGCGTCGACGGCACTCGCCGTAATCGAAGGCGCGGCGGTCGCGCAGGGGCAACTCGACGAAGGAATCACCGAGCAGTCGCACATCATCGAGAACGCGACGCAAAAGGTCACGCAGCTCACCGAGGCGATCAATGCCATCGCGGCCGCCGCAGAAGAGCAGACGCGAAGCCTGGACGAAACCTCGCTTGCCGTCGCGAATATGGCCAGTTCCATCGAGCAGGTCAACGCGCAGGTCGGTTCGCTCTCCTCGATTTCGGAACAAACGTCGCAGACCGCCGAGCACGGCGGCGCTGCGATTCACACGATCGTCGAGAGTATGGGGACGATCCGCGCGACCATCGGTGAACTTGCCGACGACGTTGGGCAACTCGGTACCAACTCCGAGGAGATTGGCGACATCGTTAAAGTTATCGACCGGATCTCCGAGCAGACGAATCTGCTGGCGCTCAACGCCGCGATCGAGGCGGCCCGGGCAGGCGAACACGGCCGCGGGTTCGCCGTCGTAGCGACGGAGATTCGGAAGCTGGCCGACGGGAGCGTCCAGGCCACCAAGGAGATTGCCAGCCACATCGCTGCCACGCAGGGCGTCGTTCGCGAGGTCGTCGCCGCCATGCGCAGGTTGACCGAACGCGTCGAAGAGAGCGTTGCCAGTACGACGTCGGCCTCGACTGCGTTGCGCAATATCGTCCAAGCGGTGCTGACCTCAAACCAGCAGATCGGGGAGATATCGTCCGTAGCCCGCGCGATGAGCGGCAACTCGGTCCACGTCATACGTTCGATCGAAGAGATCGCCAGGTCCGTGCAGATCAACCTGCAGGCGACGCAGCAGATGTCCTCGCACTCCGACGAGGTAAATTCCGCATTTCGCAACATTGCTTCGATCTCCGCTCAGAATGCATCGTCGGTCGAGGTGCTCACCTACGTGAACAAGGAGGTCACCGACGCGTCGCAGCGGATCCTCGAATCCGTCGGGCAGATGAACGATCTCGCCGGGCGCATTCAGAACCGCCTGCGGCAGTTCAAAGTCAGCGATACCGGTGGCGAAAAGGAGACGGCATGAATACGAGCTTGCGCACGCGCTTGCTGGGGACGATCGTTGTGGCGATCTTGTTGTTCTTCATAATGAGCGTGGTCGCGGCACGGTTAACGCTGCAGCACGATCTCATGGATCTCGGGAAGAGCGAGGTGACGAGCGGCTCCCGCGCCTTCGGCGGATATTGGGCGGCACGCAAGGAGCAGATTCGCCTGTTGGTAGCGCAGGACGCTTCCTCGGCTGCGCTGCGCCGGGACGTGATGTCGCACGCCACTTCGTCGTTGCAGGACCAGCTGGCAAACATCGCCCGCACTTCGGGTCTCTCCTGGCTCACCATCGTGGATTCGTCCGGGCGCGTTCTCGCGCGGGCCACCGGAACCAATCTCGGCTCTCTGGCCGGAAACAAATACGTCGCTCGCGCCGAAACCGGAGAGACGGTCGCTACGGCGGCGCTCGTGGCTCCGAACGAGCTGCGGGCCGAGGGTCTGGCCGCGCAGGCAGCCGCGACGATCACCAACGCGGCCGGCAAGACGGTCGAGCACCTCGATAGAGGTTTGGCGATCGTATCGGCGGCACCGATGAGCGACTCCAATCAGCGTACGATCGGCGTTATCTACGGCGGCGTGCTGATGAACCATTCCTACGACTTGGTCGATGAGAGCACGAAGGCGCTCGGTGGCGCTACCGCGCTGCTCGACGGCGACGCGGTGGTGGCGAGCAGCATCACGCAGCCGAACGGCATGCGGCTGGTCGATTCGCAGATTCCCCTCTATGACTCGATCGTCGAGAACGGGCGCGCGTACACCGGACCGGATCTCGAGGGAGGCACGCTCTACCTCGCGCGCATCGACCCGATAAGCAACGACCAAAATGACGTGATTGGCGCGCTGTGGTACGGCGTTCCCATGGCGCAGATCTCCGCGATCGTTAATCACATGACCGAAACGTTCGTCTTATGGGGCATCGTCGCGACGATCGTGGCGCTCTTGATCGCCGTACCGCTCGCCGGGCGCATCTCGGCCTCGATCGCCGAGCGCTCGGAGCAGATCAGCTCGGCGGCCAAAGAACTCGGCGTAACGATCGTCGGCGGCGAGGTCTCCGGCGATCACGTG
>JAJXWN010000039.1 GCA_021781595.1 bacterium
GTTCTATAACCCCGACGTCCCGGCGCTCTTTTCCATCCCGGCCGGTTTCAAGCAGATTCGCTAATACCGAGGTAGTCGTAGAACGGAGCAAGCTTCAACCGATGACCGGTGAAGCGCTCGATTTCGTTACGCGGGTCGAGGACGGCGCCGGGCTCCAGGATATCGCGCCGCAGGCGCATTCCCGTTGCGGGATCGGTCAGCCCGTCTCGCTCGAAAGTGCGGAAGATCTCCTGCGCGTACAGGCGCGACCAAAGGCTGTCGTAACAAGCCACGCCATCGGAATCCATAAGCGCCTCGAATGACGCCTGCGGTTGGGTGGCCGTTGCGGCATCGACGAGCGGCCCGCGCATCTGGTACTCGAGCTCCAGCCTGGCGGTGGAGAGGCGCCTCATAGTAAAAAGCGGCCGATCGATCCGGCTTCGCTCGATCGCGGCCTCGACGAGCGCGGCAGGCGGTGTAGCACCCGTCTTCGGATCGGCGCCGATCGATTCGAGGATCGTCTTCTGCCCGGCATAGTTTTCGAAGATCTGGGCCGGCAGGTTTGCCATGTCCCGGTCGGCGGCCACGTCGAGCGTCTCGTACGGCGCGGTGGAGAGCAGCGCCGCTACATCGCTCCCGGCCGCTCCGAAGAGGCGTACGAGGTCCGAGTAACGCAGCAGCGACGGCCTGCCGGGCGCCGCAGGCGGCACGTCGCCGAGAATCGCGGTGACCTCCGGCCGGTAGCCCCCTCCCGGAAGCTTTCGCGCCGGCAAGAGCGTGACGTATCTGAAGCCCTCGGAGGAGGGCGGCAGGGCGTGCAGGTCGACGTAGGTCGTTCCAAGTAGACGGCCGCCTGTTGCATCGGTGACTCGGTATACCGCCACCCGAGATCTCCACGCAACGGCCGCAGGCAGGCGCACAAAATCGACGCCCAGCGTTCCGCCCAGCAGGTCGAAGACGGCGGCGAGCGTGTGCCTTGTGGGGAAGTAGGCACGAAGCGCGCCCCGCAGCATGGGGTAGCGCATCGATCTCTCGATCCGATCGTAATAGAAGATGTCCCACGGTTCGAGTTTGGCTGTGGGGCGTGCCGTCCGTTCGGCCTTTATCGCCGTCAGCGCCGCGAGATCCGAACGCGCTGCAGGGATCAGCACGGCGTCGATCTCTCCGAGAAGTTTAAGAACGCGGTCGGGCGTTCTCGCCATGCGAGCCGCCAGGCGGTAGTCGTCCCACGACTCGTAGCCAAGAAGATGCGCGACACGGTCGCGAAGCGCGATAGTGCGTTCGACCAGCCTCGCCTCGCCCGCGGCGCGCTTTTCATAAGCTTGGTAATAGGTCCGACGAAGGCGCTCCCGCGGTTCATGGCGCAGGAACGTGCGCGCGGCCCGGCGGTTCGCCGGCACGGCGCCCGGGGCGGCGGCGTGGAGACTCCGTTCAAACTCCAGCCGAATCGCCTGGAGTTCCGCTCTTCGCCGCCGCAGTTCGGCACGGCGTGCGCGAGCCGCGCCGGCGCCGGCGCGCCGTGCCCGCCGTAGCCAGCGGGCCACGAGCGCGCGATGTGCGGCGTATCGGCCGACTCCGTGGCGCCGTGCGCTGACGAGGGCGGCGTATAGGCGGGGCTGAGAGGCGAGTCCCTGCAGAAACGATGCCACGCCGCCGCGGCACGCCAGCGAGGCGGCGCGCACGCGGACGTCAGGCGATACCTCCCGGAGAAACCTATCGACTGCGGTTGCATCGTGCAGATCGGCCGTAAGGTTCTCCAGCGGGAGCACGACCGAGTCATATGACGGCGCCCTTTTCGCAGCGAGAAGAAGCCTCGAACGCCGCCGCGCTCCGGAGAGCGCGTTCGAGCAGCTGCGCGCGATCTGGCCGGCGGAGCGGTGCCACGGCGGCGGGGACGACTGGGTTGGGCTGGCAGCCAGGAGAAGCACACAGAGGAGCGTGGGCAGGATTCGCGTCACGAAAAACCTCGACCGGGATCCGAGAGGAACGACAAGAGTGTCGGATCATTACGCGGTGATGGGGAGAGCCCCTGGAAGGTTTGGCGGCCGGTCCGGTGGCTGCCGCCCGCGGGCCGCGTATGCTATGATACCTCGGCCACGGCGGGGGTTGGGCTTCGCGCGGCGTAATCTCGTGAACCCCGCCAGGACCGGGAGGTAGCAACGGTAAGCGAGTCCTTACGGGTGCCGCGAACCACCTATCCTCCGCCGTGGTCCAGAATCTCTGACGATCGATATGCAGATGCTCATAATCGCCTCATGCGCCTCGTTCTCGGGTGCGCTCCTCGCCCTGCTCGTCTACCACTTCGCCGTGGTACGCCGGTCGCTTAAGGGCGTGCGCGGCAGCCTTGCCGTCATCGACGGCCTCCTGGGTGGGAAGGCCGCGACGGCCACGAACCGCCTCTCGGCGCTAGAAGATATCGCCGCGGAAGAGCGGTCCCTCTTGGCGGGTATCCAGGCGCGGCTAGCCGAACTCGAAGGCCTGGCTCGAACGGATATCTCGCGGATCGGCTTCGAACGCTACGACGCGTTCGACGATACCGGCTCCGAGCTATCGTATGCCTTAGCCTTGCTCAATCGCGAGGGCGACGGGGTCGTGCTGACGAGCATATACTCCCGCACGGATTCGCGAACGTTCGGCAAAGCCGTAGAGAAGTTCGAGCCGGTCGTACATGCGTCGCCGGAAGAGTTGCGCGCCGTAGCCAGGGCGCGCGATCGGAGATAACGGGCATTTCGTGAACGTCAAACATTTCATAAAAGAGCGGTATTTCATTAAAATCGTACCGGCTCGCGGTGACGCGATCCATCGATTTGAAATAACCCGGCGGCATATCATCGCCGCTGCGAGCACTCTGCTCGTTCTCGTGTGCGCCTCTGTCGGGCTCGGCGCTTGGCAGGTCGCCCAGGCGCACGCGCAGGTCGCCGCGCTGCGTTCGCTCACCGTGCGCCAGAGCTCGCAGCTGCGCTCGATCGCGTCGAAGACCTCGGCGATCGGCATGCAGCTGCGGGGCGTGCAAAAGCAAGATCGGGAGATCCAGGAGCTGATCGGCGTGAAGCCCGCTAGCGCTGCGCCGGCCAGCAAGCACGTGAAGCCCGTGCGCCTAGATGGGCGCAACCCCATCGGGCAGGTCACGCGAAACGTGGACAGCCTGCGGGCGAGCGTGGCGCAGACGACCGCGCTCTCCGATATGCTGCGAACCATGGCGATGCATGTCCTCAACGTCCGGCACATCTACGAACTGGCGCGCGCGAAGGCGATCGCCGCGATCCCGTCGATCGACCCGGTTGCGGGTGCCGTGATCGTCGGCTGTTTCTGCTACCGTACCTACCCGGACGTGGAGTTCCACGAAGGGGTCGATCTCGCGGCGAACTACGGGGCTCCGGTGCGTGCGGCCGCCGCGGGCACGATCGTGAGTGCAGGGTGGGACGGAGGCTACGGCATCAAAGTCGATATCGATCACGGGAACGGGTACCACACGTGGTACGCGCACCTTTCGCGCGTCGACGTACGCGTCGGCCAGCACGTCTTCAAGGGCGAGACGATCGCGCAGGCCGGATCGACCGGTTTTTCGACCGGGCCGCACGTCCACTATCAGGTGATGCTCGACGGTACCCCCATCGATCCGACGCCGTACCTCCACGGTATCCCCGCCGGGATCCTGGCCTCGCTCGCCCCGAAGCCCAGCGGCGCCTAGGAACGCGTGCGGGGTCCCCGGTTCGCGCAGCGAATTGGGGTGACCGTGAACTCTTTGCTCTGCTCCTTCCTCAACGGTCTCCATACGGTCATCTGGATCTACACGATCATCATGCTGATCTACGCCGTGCTCTCCTGGATCCCGGATCTTCGTGGGCGCTGGAGTGACGCGATCGGGATGCTCGTCGAGCCGGTGCTGGCGCCGGTGCGGCGTATCATCCCGCCTATGATGGGTCTGGACCTCTCCTTCTTGGTCGTAATCGTGCTGCTCCAACTCATCGACGGCGTCATCGGCCGGTACGCGTTCAACGCGTGTTATTTGTAAGCGTTGACGACCGCTAAAACCGACTCCCTCCATCGCACGGAGGTTGCGGAAGGCGTTCGTAACTTCTGTATCATCGCGCATATCGACCACGGGAAGACGACGCTCTCCGACCGTCTGCTGGAACGCACGCGCTTGGTCGGCGGCCGCGATTTCGAGGACCAGGCGCTCGATGCTATGGACCTCGAGCGCGAGCGCGGCATCACCATACGGATGCACCCGGTGACGATCAATTACATCGCTCGCGACGGCCGGAGCTACCAGCTCAATCTGATCGACACGCCCGGGCACGTCGACTTCGCGTACGAAGTCTCGCGGTCGCTGGCCGCCTGCGAGGGTGCGATCCTTATTATTGACGCCGCGCAAGGCATCGAGGCTCAGACCTTGGCCAACTACCACCTCGCGCTCGAGCACGATCTTACGATCATTCCGGTCATCAATAAGATCGATCTGCCCGCGGCCGACCCGGAGCGCGTGATGGGCGAGGTAGAGGAACTTCTCGTCATCGAAAAAAGCGACTGCATTTTGGCGAGCGCCAAGAACGGCGTAGGGATCGAGGATATCCTCGAAGCGATCGTAAGCCGCATCCCTCCGCCCGCGGGGCACGCCGATCGCCTGCGCGGCCTGGTCTTCAACGCGCAGTTCGACACGTACCGCGGCGTCGTCAGCTACATTCGCGTCGTCGACGGCCGCCTTCGGGCAGGCACGCGGTTCATGTCGATGGCGCACCAGCGCGTGTACGAATGTACCGAGGTGGGCGTCTTTAGCCCGCAGATGCAGGCCACGGAGCAACTCGACATGGGCAGCGTCGGATATGCGATCGCGAACGTGAAGTCGCTCGGCGATATCGACGTCGGCGACACCATCACCGAAGCAAATCATCCCGCGCACGTACCTCTGCCGGGGTACCGCAAAGCGGTCCCCATGGTCTATTGCGGACTCTATCCGAACGAAGGTGCGGCTTACGACGACCTTCGCGATGCACTTGATAAATTGAAGCTCAACGATGCTGCGCTGGTCTACGAACCGGAGAGCTCGGTGGCTCTGGGATTCGGTTTCCGGTGCGGCTTCTTAGGCCTGCTGCACATGGAGATCGTCCAGGAGCGTTTGGAGCGCAACTATGCCCTCGACCTCATCGCCACGTCGCCTTCGGTCGTTTTCCGCGTAACCAAGACCGACGGCGACGTGCAAATCGTAGACAACCCGAGCAAACTTCCGGCCGGCAACTTGATTCGGTTGATCGAAGAACCTTACGTCAAGGCGACGATCATGACTCCCCCCGATTACGTCGGGTCGATCATGGAGATCACGCAGTCGCGGCGGGGCACGCTCGGCAACATGGAATATCTGCACGACGGCCGCGTGATTCTTACCTACGAAATGCCCCTCGTCGAGGTTATCGTAGACTTCTTCGATCAGCTGAAATCGCGCACGAAAGGGTACGCCTCACTCGACTACGACATGGTCGGCTATCGGGAAGGCGATCTCGTCAAGCTCGAGATTCTCCTAAATGGCGAGCCTGTGGATGCGCTCTCCTTCATCGTAGCTCGGGAGCGTGCGGCTCATAGAGGGCGCATTCTTACGGAAAAATTGAAGGAACTGATACCGCGCCAGATGTTCGAGGTCCCGATTCAAGCTGCGATCGGTGGAAAGATCGTTGCCCGCGAAACCGTAAGCGCCATACGCAAGAACGTACTTGCTAAGTGCTACGGCGGCGACATTACCCGCAAGCGCAAACTCCTAGAGAAACAGAAGGCCGGTAAGGCGCGTATGAAGCGGGTCGGCCGGGTCGATTTGCCGCAAGAGGCATTCATGGCCGTGTTGCGACTGGACGATTGAACGCGAGGAGACCGTGCTAACTTTTGTGGCCACCAAGAACCTCGGCAAGCTCGACGAGATGCAAGCGATTTTTGCGGCCTCGACGCTCGAACTGCGTCCCTACGACGCCTACGCCGAGGTCATCGAGGGGGAGCGCAGTTACGCCGAAAACGCGGAGCTCAAAGCGGCAGCGCTTCGCGCGCAGCTGCAAGCCGCAGGCATCCACGCGGCGGTACTGGCGGACGATTCGGGACTGGAAGTGCGGGCGCTTGGCGGGCGTCCCGGGGTTCTTTCGTCGCGTTACGCCGGCTCGGAAGCCGACTGGCCCGCGCGGCGGGCGAGGCTGCTTGCGGAGCTGGGCGAGGTGCCCTCGGTACGGCGCGGCGCGAAGTTCGTCTGTGCGATGGTACTCTTGCTTGCGGACGGGAGCGCGAGCATGGGTTATGGGGAGGTTGCGGGCGAGATCGCCGCCGCCGAGCGAGGAGGAGGGGGCTTCGGTTTCGATCCGATTTTCTATTATCCGCCTGAGGGCGTGACGTTCGCAGAGCTCTCGCCAGGGCGCAAGAACGCGCTGAGCCATCGTAGGCGGGCGGCGGAAGCCCTCCTAAGCGCGCTCGCACCGCATGTTTGACGCCCCGGTCACCCTTGCGGCGCAGGACGACGTGGCGTATTTTTCGCGCCGGCGCCGGCGCGACGAGCGCGGCCGGCAGCTCTACTGCGACCTGGCGGAGGTCGCTCCGCACGGTGCGTGGATCGCGAGAGAAGAGACCGGGACGCCCATAGGCATTGCCTTTCTTCATGCGTCGGAGGATGAGTCGTACGTAAGCGAGATCTACGTCGAGCCCGGCTATCGCAGGCAAGGCATCGCCTGGAAACTGTTTGCGGCGGCCTCGCTCGATGCCGGCGACCTGACGCGCAGCGGGCTCCTCGAAAGCGACCCCGTCGCCGGCTTGGCGTTTTTTCTGCGCCGCGGCCTCTCGCTCCAGACTCCCGTCCTCGGCGTAAGCGGCGCGATTCCGAGCGACGACGACCTCCTCGCAATTGCGGCCGGGGAGTATCGCTTTGCGACCGAACGGATCGATCCGGTGGCCGACCGTACGGCCGTGGCAAGCCTCGACCGGGAGGTGCGGGGCACAGCCAGGCCCTTGGATCACGCCTATTTCGCCGAACGCGCACACGGCGTGGTTTTTCGGCTGGAGGGTGAGTTCGTCGGCTACGCATACGTCTGGCCGGATGGGAGCATAGGTCCGCTTGCGGCCGCATCGGGCGCCTACGCGGTGCAGTTCTTTGCCTACGCGCTGATCGCACTGCGGCGGACGCTGGACGCGTCGTGGTGCAAGGCGCTGGTCCCCGGAACGAACCTACGGATCCTGCGCGCGGCCACGCGCGCGGGGCTGAGCATCGAGGCCGTGCGCCTGTTCGCGAGCGACGCCGGCGTAAGCGACCTCTCGCGTTACGTCGGCTTCCACCAGCTCCTGTTTTGATCGAGAGGCCGGCGGCCGGAGGATTGGCGCAAACAGATGGAAATCTCAGCAGGGTGCAGCGGGACGTAGCTCAGCTTGGTAGAGCGCTTGCTTTGGGAGCAAGAAGTCGCAGGTTCAAATCCTGTCGTCCCGATACGACACCGGGAACGAGACGCTTGCGCGGGCGTGTTATTCTTGTTGGGGTACCAGCGTCGCCGGGATCGATCGTGCGCCCGTGGTCTAATGGATAAGGCACGAGTCTTCTAAACTCGAAGATGGGGGTTCGATTCCCTCCGGGCGCGCGACTTAGGAATCCCCTTGGTTCCCGTACGTACGTGGTGACTGTAGCTCAGTTGGTTAGAGCGCTAGACTGTGACTCTAGAGGTCGCGGGTTCGACCCCCGTCAGTCACCCCATCGTACCAGCATTAGAAGGAACGCCGCTGCATGAACCACCCTCGGCTACGGCCGCGAACGCTGCGTGAATCGATTGGAACGATCGTTTCGGCAGCGGCCGCGCTCGTGCTCGCACTTGTGGTCGTGCGCATCTACCACTTGAACGGCGAAGCCGGCGGAAATCTCAGGACGCTCAAGCGCGAGCGTATCGCGACGGCGTACGTGTTGCCGCTGACGGATCTCCTGCTGGACATCGAGCGTTACCGCAACAGCATCGCCATCCTCAAGAATCCGCCGGTCAAACCCGGCTTGCGAGGGCGCATCGACCGCGAGATGGCCGCACTCCGATCGCGCTCGCGGGGTGCCGCATCCCTGAAAATAGGTGCGGATCTTCGCGCGCTGGATTCGGCCTGGGCCCGCGCGCGACGGGATCGCTATCCTACAGCGGATGCCAACGAACGTAACGTCATCGGTGCCGTAGAGAACCTGTTCGCGCAGATCGAGGCGACCTCGGGGATCGAGTACGACCCGAACCAGGACGTACAGAACGTCGGCGACACCACGTTTGCGAAGATTCCCGGTGCGATAAATGAGATTTATCACTCCGATCTACTCGCCGAAAACGCCATCGCGCGCCTCGGGATGTCCATCAAGGACCGGCTCTACCTGGGGCTGCTGCTCTCGGACAGTCAGTCCGATTTCGATCTGAGCTCCGACGATATTGCCGGCATCCTCGCGCGGCGCGCCCGTGCGTCGCGAGTTTCTCGCGAACCCATTCTGCGGCTCGAGCGGGCGGCCGTAGCCTACACGGCGTCGGGGCGTGCCTTTCGGCACGTGGTCGATCGAGCGGTGCTGCGCGTTGAGCGTCCCGCCGTCTCCGCGCCGGAGGTACGGGCTCTGGTCGCCGCACCGATCGCCGATTCGTTTGCGCTCCAGAACGGCCTATCGGCGCTCTTGGATCGCAATCTCGTAAGCCGAACGAATATCGAAAAGCTTCGCAACCGCTATCTCTACCTGGCCGTGCCGCTTGGGGTCGTCCTGCTCGCCGGGGTGATAATGCTCGCCGCCGAGATCACAGCGAGGCGAGGACGCGAGGCGCTGCGGCACGCGCAGCAAGAGTCGGCAATGCTCGCCGCGGAGTTGGCCAGACAGAAAGCCGAGCGGGCGCTGCGCCTCTCGGAGATGCAGTTTCGGGCGGTATTCGACGGTGCGGCGCTAGGCATCGCCATCCTCGATCGCACCGGCACGGTCCTCGACTCGAATCACGTCTTTCAAAGCGTCTTCGGCGAGAACGGCGCGGGCGTACTCGACGGGCAGGAGCGGGAGTACGCCGCCCTCATGCGCGGCGAGCGCGACCTCTTCGAATTCGAACAGCACGTCATGACGGAAGCGGGCCTGGAGGTCTGGACCGCCTCTACGGTTTCCGTGGTCGCCGACGACGCCGGGAAGCCACTCTTCGGCATTTGCATGTTTCGCGATCTGACGGAGATCAAACGCAACGAACGGCGCATGTTGCACGACATGACACACGACGCGATAACCGGTCTGCCGAACCGCGCGCTCTTCGAAACGAAACTGCGAGAGCGCTTCGCCGGAACGCGCGAGGCCGCGGGCACGTACTTTGCCGTTCTCTCGGTCGATCTGGACCGGTTCAAGGACATCAACGATAGTTTGGGGCATGCTGCGGGCGATTTCGTGCTCGCACAGGTTGCTGAGCGCCTGCGCGCCTCGGTAGAGCCGGGCGACACCGCAGCTCGGTTCGGCAGCGACGAGTTCGCGATTCTCGTCGCCACGCTCTCCGATGTCGAGGAAGTCGAGCTGGCGGCGCGGCGAATCGTTGCGAACCTCGCGAAGCCCTTGGCGATCGGCAAGAGATTCGTCTTCGTCTCCGTAAGCGTCGGCATCGCCGTTGGTTCGTCGACGTACGATCGTGCCGAAGACGTGGTGCGCGACGCGGACATCGCGTTGCGACAGGCGAAGCTCGGTGGCGGATCGCGCTTCGTCACCTTCGATTCGAAGATGCACGCGAATGCGGAGAAACGGCTGCAGCTAACGACGGATCTGCGGCTGGCGCTCGAGCGCGGCGAGTTTCACTTGCTGTACCAGCCGATCGTCAAGATCGACGGCGGCGGCCTGGTCGGCGCCGAGGCCCTGCTGCGCTGGACGCATCCGACGGACGGTCCGATTGAACCGCTCGCTTTCGTGGGGCTCGCCGAACAGACCGGGATGGCGCCGGCCATCGGCCGCTTCGTCGTGCGAACGGCGTGCGAACAGCTGGCGCGTTGGAGGCAGGGCAGCGGTGAGGCGCGCGGGTTCGCCATGCACGTGAATGCGTCGGCGGGCCAGATCGTCGATCCAGATTTTGAGGCGACGCTCGTGCAGGCGGCGCGCGATTTTCGGATCGATCCTCGCGATTTGACGATCGAGATTACCGAAAACGTGATCCTCGACTCGCGCCTCCGGCCGAGCGCGATCCTGGAGCGCATTCGGACCCGTGGTTTCAAGGTGTGCATCGACGATTTCGGTACCGGCTACTCGTCGCTGCGGTATCTGCAGCAGTTTAGAGTGGACTCGATCAAAATCGACCGCTCGTTCGTTGCGGGCTCAGGCGGCGAACTGGCAAGCGAGCCGATCGTCAAGACCCTAATGAGCCTGGCCGACGCCTTCGAGGTCTATGTGGTCGCCGAAGGCGTTGAGACGCCGCGGCAACGCGATGCGCTACGTAACCTCGGATGCGCGTACGCGCAAGGTTACTTGTACGCACGGCCGCTGACGGCTGCCGACCTCACCAACATGTACCCGGGTGCGTTTGGCCGATCCGCCGCGCCACGCGGGCTTGAGCAGGACGGCCGCCCGCTACGGGCGTAAGAGATGAATCGCTGCGCAGGCCGCTTGTCAAACGGCTGAAACATCGCTAAACTGAGGCGGCTGCGCCTTTAGCTCAGTCGGTAGAGCAGCGGACTTTTAATCCGTTGGTCCTGGGTTCGAGTCCCAGAGGGCGCACGTGCGCAAGAGGCCCGTCGAACCTTGTGTTTGTCGGGCCTTTTGCGTTTCGGATGCGGAGCCGATTTTCGAGGTTTGAGCCCCGCGTTGACCCCCACGACGGCCGTTCCTGGGGACCACGGGATTCGAGCCGCGGGCGCACCCCAGCGCGACGGCCGGCTCGCGCCGCATCGTTGGGCTGACGTTGTTGGTAGAGATCCATGGTGATCGCGATCGCGGAGTGTCCCAAGCGTTCGCTGACGATTTTCGCGTGGACGCCCTCAGCAAGCAGTAACGCAGCGGCTGTTGCCGGAGGCCGTGAAAACGAACGTCCGGGCATTTGGCCGCTCGTAGAAATATGTAGCACAATCACGCGGAGCTGGCCGCGTGATTTTCGTGCTCAAACGACAGGGAGTTCACGACGCAGGAACCAACTACTGGAGATAGCAGGGGGGATCGTGTTGAAATCTGTACTCACGGCGAGCTTGTTTCTTGCCGCAGTCCTGCCACCTACAACGGGCTCACTTGCAGCAGCCGCACCGCCGATTCCAATTGCGGTGGCGCGCCACGTGTTCGCCCGTGCTCACGCTTTGTGCAGCGCCGATGGTGGACGCCTTTGGGGCGTCTCACTCTGCGGCCCACTTATGCTCGCCGATCCACAGACCCATGAGGCGATAGCGAATGTCCCGGTATTGGACGCCAAGCGTGACGGATCATACTACCGTTTCACGCTTGCCGCTGATGCGCCGATTGGGAACGCGCCTTTCGAATATGATGGCATTCGTTTTGCGCAGATTAAATGGCCGCTTAAAGGCGGCACTGATAAACAAGCTGTGACGTTAATGCATGAATCCTTTCATCGCATTCAACCCAAGCTGGGTTTTGTTGTCAAAGGCGCCCGGGAAGAGGGTTGGATGATCTCCGGCGACCCAGCGCTCGACACGGAGACAGGTCGCATCTGGCTGCGTGGTGAGATTCATGCGTTGCGGCGCGCTTTGACGTCGAGCGGCATCGCGCGAAAAGAGGCGCTGTCCGACGCGCTTGAATTGCGTTCCTACCGCTACGCTATCCTTCCGTCGACGGTGGCACCAGAACACGTATTGGACGTCATGGAGGGTCTTGCGGAGTCCACGGGCATCGACGTCGGTGTGCCTCACGCATGCCGCATTGCCTATACGTTGCGCGACATGAGGATCGCCGAGGCTGCGTCGAACTATGCGCGCGAGTTTTTCTTCGCGATCGGACCCGCATACGCGGAACTGCTCGATGCCGTCGAGCCGAACTGGCGGCGCATGGTAGTACCGAAGACGTCGATTGCCTCGCTTGCGGCACGGGGCTTCGGCATCAAGGTCGTGACACCGTCTGCGTCTGCCGCCCAGGCGATCCTCGCACGCTACGGTGGCGCCGCAATCGAGCGAGAAGAAGCGGTGCGCGAAAGACGGCGTGTGGCACGTGAGGCCGAGTACCGCGCCGAACTTGTTACTGGTCCGACGCTCCGCCTGCCGATGAAGGACTTCAGAATCAGCTTCAACGCAAAATACACGCAACGACTGGGTCGCTACGGCACGGTGTACCATCACGTGATCGTCAGTGCCCCTTGGGGAAGGATCAAGGTTTCGCATGGCGATGCGATGATCGACGGGAACTTCAGCTCGCTCACAGTGGCGGCTCCGGCAACGCTGGCAGGCTCTACTTTGCATGGCAACGGATGGGTGCTAGAACTGTCCCCGGGAGAGAAGATTGTTCCAGATTCGAAGAAGCCGGGTTCATACACTGTCGCATCTCCCCCGTTGCCGCGTGATTGACGCCATTTAGCATCACGCTCTTGTCTGCACGGAATCAACTTAGGATCATCAGGGACAGGCATCCGCTGTCATTCAACTGGCGTCGAGGCGCAGTCCATGGTGAGCCACTTGCCGGGCAATTCACAATCATCGAAATGGCACTTGGTCGCTACGGAGATCACGGGGCATCGTTACAAACCACTTGCACTGAGCTGCACAGCATGAGATACTACGACCACGCGATTACGCTGTCGTGAACGTTTCCCCGCAATTTGAAACGGCCTCAGGTCAACGCAGCCAGGCTGAATGGCCCGGATTGGTGCCATCCTGTTCTGACGTTCAAAGGGCTTTGGGCACGATAATGTGCATGTGATGGGCATCCCGTATCTGTGCGCACGCTGGCTGTCAATGCTTGGCAATCACCAGACTTGAGAAAAAAAATGCTGAGCCGCCGCCATTGATTAAGGGAGAGCATGCTGTGGATAAAATGAAAATCGGCTGGCCCTTGAAAGTAGCTGGCATCTGGATCCTGGTTGCTGTGATTGCCAGCTACGTCGCCGCCTTCTTTAGCACAACTTTAGAATGCCTACCGGTGCACTTGTTCAAGCCTTATTGGTTTTGGCTGGAAAGCATGATGGGTATCCTAGTCTATGCTCCCATAGGTGCTATCATCGGAGTATGTCTAGGCCTTTTTCAGGTCAGGTTGGGACACGCGGGCGAATCGCAGATAATTCGTACTTCGATCGTCGTCTCATCAACGTGTGCGCTGATAGTTCTTGCCTACGCCATAATGAGTCTACAGGCGTCCCGACCCGATAACGAGG
>JAJXWN010000255.1 GCA_021781595.1 bacterium
TTCGGCGTCGGCCGCCTCTTTGTTGTAGTAACCCTCGCGGTAGAGGAAGGCGACGAAGTCGGCCTCCTGTTCAAGCGAGCCTGAATCGCGCAGGTCGGCGAGCATCGGGCGCTTTTCGTTGCGCGTTTCGACGCCGCGATTGAGCTGCGCGAGCGCGATAATCGGCACGTCGAGGTCCTTCGCCGTCACTTTCAACGTACGGCAGATCTCACTGATCTCTTCGTTGCGGTTCATCTGTCGTTGCATCGAGCTTGGATGCAAGAGCTGGAGGTAGTCGACGAAGACCGCGCCGAGACCGCGCGTCGCCTTGAGCCGCCGACAACGGCTGCGCAGTTCGCTCACGCTCAAACCACCCGAATCGTCGAGATAGATCGGCAGCGCGTCGAGTTCGTCCATCACCTTCGGAATACGTCCCCAATCGCGATCGCCGATATTCCCGCGTCGAATATCATGCATCGAGATACGCACCGTTGCCGAGAGCAGGCGCAACACCAACTCGCTATTCGACATTTCGAGCGAGAAGAACGCGACCGGCTGCCCCGCGCTGCGCGCCGCCGCCATCGCCATGTTTAGCGCAAAGGAGGTCTTGCCCATGCCGGGGCGCGCCGCGACGATGACGAAATTTCCCGGTTTGAACCCCGTCGTAATGGCATCGATATCGGGGAAACCGGTCGTGACGCCGCTTAACTCGCCGCGCCGATAATAATACTCTTCGAGTTCGTCGAGCGCCGGCTTCATCAGCGATCCGACATGAGCGAAATCCCCGCCCATCTGCCGCTGGCTGATCGAGAAAATCATCTGCTCGGAGCGATCGATCGCGCCTTCGACATCCTCTTCGGCTTCGAAACCGGTCTGTACGATCTCGGTTCCGGCGTGAATCAGCGAACGCAGCGTCGATTTTTCGCGCACCAATTTCGCATAATAGGCCGCCGAGGCCGCAGTTTGCACCGAATTGACCAGCGTCCCGAGAAAGGCCGGGCCGCCGACGCGTTCGAGCGCCCCACGCCGTTTCAGTTCCTCGGCGAGCGTGATACGGTCGAGCGGTTCGTTCCGTTCGTAGAGCGCGAGCAGCGCCGAAAAAATCGTTTCGTGGGCGTGTACGTAGAAATCGCTCGCACGCACGATCTCCGAGATCGTTCCCATGATCTCACGGTCGATTAAAACCGAACCGATACAGACGCGTTCCGCGTCGACGTTCTGTGGAGGGATGCGTTCGACGGCACGGGCGAGATCGGGTTGCGCGAAACTCATGGCCTATTAGTTCCCGCGCGAGGCTGTGGAACGCTTGCGAGTCTTAACCGAAACGGGGCTCTTTGTTGCGAACAACTTCGGCGTCCGCTTGATCCGCAGGGCGCGCAGCACTTCGCCGACATCGTGCGCCGCGACGACATCGATACCCGAGAGCCGCGCATCGATCTCGCGGGCGTTCTCCGCCGGCAGCACGATCGCGCGCATGCCCGCCTGACGCGCGGCGTAGAGTTTCTCGACGACGCCGCCGACGCCGCGCACCTTTCCCGCCAACGAGAGTTCGCCGGTGACGGCGACATCTTGCGGAAGCGGCACGCGCGCGAGTGCGGAGTAGAGCGCGAGCAAAATCGCGAGCCCCGCCGAGGGACCGTCGATATTTCCGCCGCCGATCACGTTGACGTGCAGATCGAAGTCGGCGGGATCGGTGCCGAGCAACGAACGCAGCACGCTTCCGGCGTTGAAGACCGAGTCGCGCGCCATCGTTCCGGCGGTCTCGTTAAAGCGAACGCTCCCCTTGCCTGGGGCCGAGGCGGGGAAGGCGAGCGCCTCGATTTCAATGAGGCTGCCGACATGGTGGAGCACGCCTAAACCGAAGGTTTTGCCGATCTCGCGCCGCGCGCGAGCGCGCGCCGGCGTATGGGCGACGAATCGTCCGCTGCGCAGCACCGCTTGCAGATCGTCCTGGGAGATCGTGACGTGAGCGGGAAGCGCATCAGCACGCCGCTTCCCGGTGCTGCTGCGCGCGAGCGCGACACCGTAGGCGTCGGCGACGAGTTGCACCGCCTTGCGCCCTTCGATGGTGTAGGTCGCGATCTGTTGCGCGATTCCACGCGCTGCGGTCGCGCCGAGTCGTCGCATCGCTGCCTGCGCGATGGTAACGATCTGGTTCTGGGTGAGCGGCGAAAAATAGAGCTCGGCGCAGCGCGAACGAATCGCCGGGTCGATCTCGTCGGGCTCGCGCGTCGTCGCGCCGATGAGAATGAAATCGGCGGGCGCGCCTTCGCGGAAGAGGCGCTTCACGTACTCCGGCACGTTCGGAGCGCTTTCGTCGAAGTACGACGATTCGAAGTGCACGCGTTTATCTTCGAGAACTTTGAGCAACCGCGTCTGCAGCACCGGATCGAGTTCGCCGATTTCGTCGATAAAGAGCACGCCGCCGTGCGCGCGCGATACGAGCCCTAATTTCGGCTCGGGGATGCCGCTCTCGGCAAATTCGCGGCGGCTGCCCTGATAGATCGGATCGTGCACGCTGCCCAAGAGCGGGTTGGTCGTCTCGCGCGGATCCCAGCGCAGCGTCGTGCCGTTCGCTTCGACGAAGGGTGCATCTTTGGCAAACGGCGCGTAGGGGCGCGCTTTTGCGGCCTCTAAGGCCAGCCGCGCGGCGGTCGTCTTGCCGACGCCGGGCGGGCCGTAGAGAATGACGTGCTGCGGATAGGGCGAGGAGATTTTGGCGATGAGCGCCGCGACCGCTTCATCTTGCCCGACAAGATCACGGAGGTGCGCGGGACGCAGACGCGCCATCGCATCGATTGCGAGTTTGCGCGACGAGAGTGCATCGAGTTCGGCGAGTTTCGCCTGCGTTGCCGGCGTCTCCGGGCCGCCGTC
>JAJXWN010000256.1 GCA_021781595.1 bacterium
CGTGATGTTCATGATGGATAGCGTCACGCGCTTCGCGATGGCGCAGCGCGAAGTGGGGCTCGCGATCGGTGAACCGACCACGACGCGCGGATACACGCCTTCGGTCTTCGCTTTGCTGCCGCGGCTGCTCGAACGCGCCGGTACCGCTTGCGTCGGGACCATCACGGGCCTCTACTCCGTCCTGGTCGATGGGGATGACATGAACGAGCCCGTCGCCGACGCCGTGCGCTCGATTCTCGACGGGCACATCGTCTTGTCTCGCCAGTTGGCCGCGGCCAACCAGTACCCGGCCATCGACGTATTGGCGAGCGTGAGCCGCGTCATGCCCGATGTCGTCGATAAGAACCAATGCTCGGCCGCGTCGGCGATTCGCGACGTACTGGCGACCTATCGTGATGCCGAAGACCTGATTAATATCGGCGCCTACGTGGCCGGCAGCAACCCGCGCGTCGACCTCGCGCTTTCGAAGATCGAGGCGATCCGGCATTTCTTGCGTCAAGGCATCTACGAGACGTCCTCATACGAGCAGACGGTCAGCCGGCTGATGAGCATCGCGTGACGCGCAGATTTACGTTTCGCCTGCAGCCGGTTCTGCAGCACCGCGAGCGCGTCGAGGACGAGGCGCAGCAAGCCCTCGCGGTGCGACACGTGGAGCTGGGCGCGGCGCAAGACGCCCTTTTCGCTTTGGATGCCGAGTTTCGGCACCACGCAGCGGCCTTGCGTGGCGACCACCGCCGCTTCGATACCGAGCAGTTGCGCCTGCACTATGCGCACTTGGAATATCTCGACCGCTCGATCGCCGCGCAGCGGCAGGCCATCGCGCGATGCCAGGCCGCCTGCGAGCTCGCGCGGCTCGACGTGATGGATGCCAGCAAGGATCGCAAGGTGATCGAAAAGTTGAAGGAACACCGGCGCGAGCAGCACGACGCGCTGGCAAGCCTCGTCGAGCAGCGCGATTTAGACGATGCGAACGCTCGCCGTTACGTGCGGGCGATGCACGCCGGGGAGCGCTCCCCATGATTGTCACGCGCCGCCGCCGTAAGGTTCTTCCTTGGCAACGTATTCTCTGGACGCTGGCGGCACTTGCGGTTGCCGCGGCGGCGTTGCTGCTATGGCCGCCGTCGCACGATTGGATATTCAGAGGGCCGCTGCCGCAAGCGGCGCGGGTTCGAACGCTGAACCGGCGGCTCGCCGTGGCGACGGCACGCCTGGCGCGCCGCGACAAGCAGATATCTTCGCTGCAGACGCAGATCAACCAGATCGAGCAGCAGCTCGCAAGAGCGAACGGCGCGGGGCTTCGCAAGCCGGTGCCGTTCGCGCGGCCGCAGGTAGCGACCGCGTTCGGCAGTACGTCGGGCAGCAACCTGGCCGCGTCGGCCACGCCGGATATGCGCCGTACCGGCGAGTATTGGGCGGCGATGGATCCGGGAGCGGCGGCGAAGATCGTGCAGCGCCTGCCCGTAGAGTACGTCGCGCGGGTATTCGCGGTTATGCCTTCGGATGCCGTCGGCGCCATACTCGAAGATCTTCCGCCCGCCTTTGCAGCAGGCCTGACGCAGGAGCGACCGACCCTTCGGCGCTAGTCTGCGCTAAGGATGACGATCGCGAACGAGACCACCCGGCCCGCCGTCGTGCGGACGCGCAGCATCGCGAGCGATGTTTTTTCGCCGATCGGCGCCTATCTGGCGCTCGGGCGTCCCGGCGCCTCGTGTCTGCTTGAGAGCGTCGAGAGCGGCGGGCGCATCTCACGCTACTCGTTCGTGGGCATCGACTATCTTCAGCATCGCTCGTTTGAGGGGGATGCGGAGATCTTCCCGCAAGTGCGCGCCTTCGTGGCCGCGCATCGCATCGTTGAAGGCGGGCAGACGCCGCTCGGCGGAGCGCTCGTTGCATTTTCCTACGATGCCGCGCGCGCGCGCGCCAGGCTTGCGCCGCGGCCGGCCGACCCTCCCGCCATGCCGGCCGCCTACGTCGCGATCCCGGCCACGTGGCTGATCTTCGATCACTTCACCGACCGGCTCACCATCTGGACCGCCGGCGACGAGCCCGCCGAACTCGAGCGCCGTATCGACGGCTACGTAGCGCGGCTGCTCCGAGCGCGGCCGGTGCTGCCCGAGCCGGTCGCCGCCGTGGGCCCGGTAACCCAGTCGATCGAGCGCGAGCGCTATCTCGATCTGGTGCGCCGCGTCAAGGAGCACGTTTACGAGGGTGATGTCTACCAGTTGCAGCTCGGCATCCGATTCGGGGCGCGCCTCGAAGGGCACGCGTTCGATCTCTACCGAGCTCTGCGTTCGCGCAATCCCTCACCCTATATGTTCTACATGGACGCCCCGTTCGGTCAGGTGCTGGGGGCGTCGCCGGAGTTTCTGGTACGCCTCGAAGGACGCCGAGCACGCATTCGGCCGTTGGCCGGTACGCGGTCGCGCGGTGCCGACGAGCGCGAAGACGCCGCCGTGGCCGCTGAACTCCTGGCCGATCCGAAGGAGCGCGCCGAGCACGTGATGCTGGTCGATCTGGGGCGCAACGACCTCGGCTCGGTCTGTACGCTCGGCTCGGTGCGCGTCGGCGAGTTGATGCAGATCGAGCGCTACAGCCACGTCATGCACATCGTTTCCGACGTCGTCGGCGAGCTCCGCGAAGGCTGCGATGGGCTCGATCTCTTCGCCGCAGGATTCCCGGCTGGTACCGTCACCGGTACGCCGAAGATCCGCGCAATGCAGATCGTCGACGAGTTGGAGCCCGTGACGCGCGGATACTACGCAGGAAGCATCGGCCGGTGGTCTTACGGCGGCGATTTCGATTCGTGCATCACGTTGCGCAGCGTGCACGTGCACAACGGGCACGCC
>JAJXWN010000040.1 GCA_021781595.1 bacterium
CGTGGGAGACGTCTCCTCGGACGCAGATCCCAACACCGGCGTCTCGGTCTACGACAGTTATGCGTACCGGGGGCAAAGCGGATGGCTCGTCTTCGGCGGCACGAGCGTTTCATCGCCGACGCTCGCGTCGGTCTATGCGCTCGCCGGCAACGCGAGCACCGTGACCGCCGGCTCCTATCCGTATAGCCATACCTCCGCGCTCTACGACGTCACCGTCGGCAGCAACGGCAGCTGCGGCGGCACGTACCTCTGCACCGCGGAGGTCGGTTACGACGGTCCGACCGGCAACGGCACGCCTAACGGAATCGGCGGATTCTAAAAGGCTAGCTGCGGGGGGGCGTGCCCGGCCTCCCCCGTGGCCGACCGTCGCGTGCCTTATTCGAAGCGGAGTGCCTCGATGGGATTGAGTGCGGCCGCCTTGCGGGCCGGGTAGTAGCCGAAAAAGATGCCCACGAGCGCTGCAAATCCGACCGCCAACGCTACCCATGGCAAGGGAATCTGCGTTGGCCAGTGGGCCAAGACCGAGACGAGCAACGCGCCCAGCGCGCCCACAACGACACCGATCACGCCGCCGACGCTCGATAAAGCGATCGCCTCTGTGAGAAACTGCTGCAGTATGGAGCGGCCGGGTGCGCCCACTGCCATGCGAAGTCCAATCTCGCGCGTGCGTTCGGTTACCGAAACCAGCATGATATTCATGACGCCGATTCCGCCGACGATGAGCGATACCGCAGCAACGCTGGCGAGTAAGACCTCCATTACTTGCGCGGTCGAACCGGCCGCCTGCGCGATCGCCTGAAGGTTTCGCACCTGGAAGTCGTTCGGCTCTGGTGGCACGATGCGGTGACGCCGAACGAGCAGCGCGGTTATCGCGCTCTGTACTTCATCGATCTGCGAGGCTTGCGCGCTCGAAACCATGAGTGAATTGACTGTTTTTAGCCCCGTCAGTCTTTCCATCGCACTGCTGTATGGGATTAGAATAACGTCGTCTTGGTCTTGCCCCATCGCGCTTTGCCCCAGTGGGCTAAGGGTTCCAATTACGGTAAACGGCGTGCCTTTGATGAGTACCGATGCTCCGATCGGCGAGCTTTGGCCGGGAAAGAGTTGCGTCACGACGGTCTGTCCTAGAACCGCAACCTTCGCAATCGCCTGGACGTCGCTCTGATTGAAAAACCGCCCGCTCGCAACGGGCCACGCGCGAATGTAGCTATAGGTTGGCGCGACTCCGGAGACGAAAGTTTGCCAATTATTGCCTCCTGCAACAACTTGCGTGCGCAACGAAACGACCGGCGAAACGGCCGCGACGCCTGGCAGCTGCGCGATCGCGAGCCCATCGGCAGGCGTTAGGGTTGACGCTCCTCCAAAGCCGCTGCGCGCACCGCCTTGCGTTATGCTTCCAGGCTGGACGACGATGAGGTTGGATCCGAGCGAAGCGATGCTTTTCTGGACCGAGATACGCGCGCCCGTACCGATCGCCACGGTCACGATCACGGCGGCCACGCCGATAACGATACCGAGCATGGTGAGCATGGAGCGAGCCTTATTGCGAAGGAGCGCAGTAAATGCGGGGCGGAGAGTTGCGTCGAAGATCATGCCGCACGCTGCTGGTCGTTGATGCGATCGGAGATGATGAGCCCGTCGCGGAAACGGACGATGCGCTTGGCATAGGCGGCGATATCCGCCTCGTGAGTTACCAAGAGAATCGTGATTCCGCGCTCGCGGTTGAGCTCACCGAAGAGCGCCATGACTTCATCGGAGGTCTTAGTATCGAGAGCGCCGGTCGGCTCGTCGGCGAGTATGAGTGCCGGACCGTTCACGAGCGCTCTGGCGATCGCGACGCGTTGCTGCTGGCCGCCCGACATTTGATTCGAAAAGTGCTTAGCTAGATGTTCGATGCCAAGCAACTGCATCTGCGCGCGGGCAATTTGCTCTCGTTCGCGGACCGGGTGAGTCGCATAGAGCAACGGCAGCTCGACGTTCTCAAGAGCGGTCGTACGAGCGAGGAGATTATAGGACTGAAAAACGAATCCGAGGCGCGAGCTGCGGATTGCCGCTCGTTCGTCGGCGGTTAGGCGGGATACGTCGCGACCTTCGAAGTGATAGCTCCCGCTACTGGGAGAATCGAGCATTCCAACGATCTGCATAAAGGTCGATTTGCCGGAGCCAGAGGGCCCCATCACTGCGACGAATTCTTCGGCATCGATGCGTAAATCGACACCGGCGAGCGCGCCGATCTCTTCTTGCCCGAGCGTGTATATCTTGCGTAATCCACGCACATCGACGACGGGCTCCATGTCAGTGAATCGCCCTCATCGCGCCGTAAGCTCCGCCGGCCGGGTGCGCCTGCTTTTGGGCGCCGCCGGCCGCACCCTTTCCCGTCGCGCTGACGATAGCGGCTTCACCGGCGTGAAGAGTTGCGTGCCCGATTGGAACGACGGCCGCACTCGTGCTGGTTACCAACGCGATGCGAACCGGGACTACGCTGGGCTTCCCGTTTCGAAGGATCGTAAGCGTGCCCGAAGATCCAGCAGCGATCGCGGCCGCGGCACCACTTCCGCTAACCGCTCCCCATGGCGAGCTCCCCGTGGCGTTGGCATCGCGCCATTGCAGCGCGGCGATCGGAACGACGAGTGCATTCTTGGCCACGGCGGTGTCGATCGTTGCATTCGCAGTCATCCCGGGAAGAAGAGCGCCATCGTTATTTGCGACGAGAACGACGACGTCGTAAGAAACGACGTTGTCGATCGTTTGCGGCGCGATGCGGACCTGCGACACTACGCCCTGAAACACGCGCGTCGGGTAGGCGAGAACGCTAAAAGCGACGCCGTCCCCAGGCCGCACGCCACCGATATCGGGTTCGCCGACGTTGATATCGACCTGCATCTTGTCGAGATTCTGCGCGATGCTAAAGAGCGTTGGGGTACTGAAGGATGCGGCGACGGTTTGCCCGACCGAAACGTCGCGCGCGACGACCGTTCCGTTTACCGGAGAGGTGATGGTGGCGTGGGAAAGGTTTACCTGGTCCTGCTGTACGATGGCTTGCGCTGCCTGCACCGCCGCCATCGCCGCTTGCGCGCCGGCGGCTTGGGAATCGGCGGCCATGCGGCTTTGGCCAATGCTTCCAGTACTCGCCTGAGCTTGGGCGCGCGCTTGTGCGGAGGCGGCTTGCGCGGCGGCAAGGGCGCTCTGATCCTCCGCGAGTGTGGAGCGGTCGGCGTCGAGTTGATTTTGCGCGAGGTACCCCTGCTGCGCGAGGCTCTGGTCGCGAGCGACCGTTAACCGTTCGAGGGAGAGCGCGGCTTGCGCCTTCGCGGCGTTGCTCTGGGCCGACGCAACTGCAGCGTTCTGGGCGAGTGCATTTGCGCTTGCGACGTCTATCCCGAGCGATGCACCCGAGGCATTCGCACCAGCCTGACTGGCTTGTGCTTGCACCTGTGCCAGCGTTGCGCGGTCGCGATCCATTTGGGCCTGAAGCGTCGATGGATCGAGGCGCGCGAGCACTTGCCCGGCCTTTACCTTAGAATTGTAATCAACGTAGAGTTGCGATATCGTTCCCGAGACCTGTGTGCCGACCGAGACCTCATTTTGCGGATTTACCGTACCAGACGCTGTGACGCTCGAGACGAGCGTCTGTTGAATGACGGGAGCGGTTGCATATGCAATATTCGTTCCAGAGCGTTCGCTTGCAGCGAAAATTGCGACAGCCGCGATGAGCATTACGCCCGCACCGCCGTAAAGCCATCGCCGGCGGAGACCGCCGAGCGTTGGGAGCCTGAAACCGCCAAAGCGGCCGGCCAGCGGGAGCGTTTGTGCGGACATGTGGGTACCTCCACTCTCACCCTGCTCCTCCGAACTGAGGATGTGCTGAACCGGAGATGCCGGAGATGAAGGGAGGATGAGAACCAGCCGGCCACCTGGATGAAGCGTAGCGGCCATGGTGAGGATTGACACATCACGACGTCATGATATGTTAATGTATATGAGCGAAGCTTCGAATTCCGCGAGAGCGACCCCCTTAGAGGTGCCCGATCGCGTCTACGCGCGATTCTTTTCGGGCCTGGCCGACGAGACACGAATGCGCATCGTTCGCTATCTCCTGAACGGGCCCAAGACGGTTGGCGAGATCGCGGGAGCGCTCGGCATGTCGCAGAGCCGTATCAGTAACCACCTGTCGTGCCTCAAATGGTGCGGCTATGTCGAGGCGGAGCGCCGCGGGAAGCACGTGCACTACCGGCTCGCGGATGACTCCATCGCCGATCTGATCCGGACCGCGAGCGAACTCATCTCGCGCAACGCCGCGCATATCGCGGTGTGCACTCAACTCGACCTCAAACCATGAAGTCCAGGTCGGAAGCACCGGTCCCGGCGTGGGGCATCGGGGTTCCTTTCCTTCTTGCTGCGCACCAGACCGGTGTGGCCGTGTTCGTCGCCCTGGCCATTGCGCTGGCCGCGATCTTCGCTCATGCCGCACTTCAGAGCAGGAGCCCGTTCGTAACGTTGTGCGACGCACTCACGATCGCATTCCGTGGAACGAACCTTCGCCGCTCGTTCGCATTGACGGCGCTCATCGGCGTGCCCGCGACCGCGTTTTACCTGGTGGCGTTGCCGGCGGAGCGCTTCGGAGCGTTCGCGCTCGGTGCGCTGCGCTTCTTGACGCCCGGCGATGCGCTAGCGTCAGCGATCGTCGGTTTCGGCGTGGCATTGACCGTTGCGCTCAACGTGGCGGCGCACCGCGCGCATGCGTCGCAGACGGCGCTCACCTTCGGTGGAGTCGTCGCGGCGTTGCTCCCGAGCAGTCTGTGCTGCACGAGTCTGATTCCCAGTTTGCTGGCCGCACTGGGCGCGTCGGCGCCGGCCGTCCTTCATCTAACCGGCCGTTTTCAAGGCGTTTTTGCCGTGTACGCCGCGGCGTTTATCGGTTTTGCCGTCCTCGCCGTTCTCACGTCGGTGTGGCTGGCAGCATTTAATCTCACGGGAAGCTGTGCGACCCGTGCGCCCATTGCCAAGGAGTATCGATGAGCCGCTCTCTCTCGTTTTTCGCTGCGATCGCGCTCGTTTTCGGGTTCGCGGGCGCCGCCGTTGCCTCTACCCAAAGCATCGTCGTCGGCAAACCGGCCCCTGCATTCACTTACCGGCTGATCGACGGTAAAGCGCTAACGCCCGCGACGCTGCGCGGGCACCGCTATCTCCTGTGGGTCATGGCCACGTGGTGCCCGTCGTGCACTACCGGTGCATCGGTCGTCGCGGATCACATAGCGCTGTTACGCGCGCGGCACATGCTCGTCGTGCAAATGGAGGCCGCCGGCGACCTGGGCTACCCGGGCCCCTCGCTCACGTCGATCCGCGACGACATCGGTGAGGCCGCCCGCTCGCCCAATTGGTTCTGGGGCGTGCTGACGCAGGAGCAATCGCTCGCGATCGATCCCAGTAGCGTTCCCGACGTCTACTACCTCGTGGACGCGAGCGGAAGGGTCGTAGCCCAGGGGAGTGCGCCGGGCGCCCACTGGAGCGATATCGAGAACTTCGCGGAGGGACGCTGATGCATGTGACGCCGGATATCGCGATCGTCGGCGCGGGCTCGGCGGGTTTCTCCGCGGCGATCCGCGCCTCCGAGCTGGGCGCGAGCGTCGCGCTGATCGGTCATGGGACCATCGGCGGGACGTGCGTCAATATCGGATGCGTACCCTCGAAGACGCTGATACGGGCGACGGAGGCCGTGCATGCGGCGCATGCCGCATCGCGCTTCAACGGCATCGAAGGCAATGCTCGAATTGCCGACTGGTCCGCAGTGGTCGCGCAGAAGGACGAACTCGTGGGAGCGCTGCGCCAGGCCAAGTATCGCGATATTCTCCCGTCCTACGAGAACATCACCTATCTCGAGGGTCCGGCGCGCCTGACCTCGGCCGGCATTGCCATCAACGGCGATCTGCTGAAGCCGGGGAAGATCATCATCACGACCGGTGCATCACCGCGGAAGCCGCCGATTCCAGGGCTTGAAAATATCGAGTGGCTGACGAGCACCACGGCGCTCGAGCTTCGCGAACTTCCCGCGTCGATGACGGTCATCGGCGGCGGCGTCATCGGCTGCGAGCTCGGTCAAATGTTCGCTCGCGCGGGCGTGCGGGTGAGCATCGTTTGCCGCTCGCGTTTGCTTCCCGCCGGAGAGCCGGAGATCGGCGACGCGCTCGCCACCTACTTGCGAGCGGAAGGCATCGACGTGCGATGCGGGATTGCGTACGAGCGCATCGCGCCGGCCAGTGACGGTGCCGTGCTTACCATACGCCGCCCGAGCGGAGAGGTGGAGGAGATCGCCGCGGAACGCGTCCTCGTCGCCACCGGCCGGCAGCCGAACACGGCTGGCCTCGGGCTCCAGGAAGCCGGTGTCCAGATGGGATCCGGCGGCAGCATCGGCGTGGACGCCCATATGCGCACCTCGCGGCCGGGCATCTATGCTGCGGGCGACGTGACCGGACGCGATATGTTCGTGTACATGGCCGCCTACGGTGCGAAGGTGGCTGCGGAGAACGCCCTCACGGGCGATACGCGCAGCTACGACGCGACGTCGATGCCGGAGGTGACCTTTACCGATCCACAGGTCGCGACCGTGGGGCTGACGCAGGCGCAAGCCTCCGCAGCAGGCTTCGACGTAGAGACGGTGCGGCTAGATCTGCGCGATCTGCCGCGCGCGCTTGCAGCGCGCGATACGCGGGGTTTCTTCAAGCTGGTTGCGGACCGGCACACCGGCCGGCTCCTGGGTGCGCACATCATCGCTCCGGAAGCCGGGGAGAGCATCCAAACAGCGGTGCTCGCCATCAAGCACGGCCTCACCGTAACGGATTTGGCGGAGACGATCTTCCCGTACCTGACGACGGTCGAGGGGCTAAAACTCGCGGCCCTCGGCTTCTCGAAGGAGATCTCGAAGCTCTCCTGCTGCGCGGGGTAGCAATGCACAAGGGGAGCGGCGGGGACCTTCGCACCGGACTCTACTATATTGACCGATATCGATACTGCGTGATAGCATTGAAAAATGTCGATGCAACGTGCCTGCCCGCCTGGCAAGGTAGCCTCCGGCGACTACGCAGATCAGGCGCTCCTCTTCAAGGCCCTGGCCGATCCCCATCGTCTTGCCATCCTCGCGACGCTGGCCCAGAGCGAGCACGAGGTATGCGTCTGCGATTTCACCGCCGGCCTGCCGCTCAACCAGCCGGCGGTATCGCACCACCTGAAGGTCTTGCGGGACGCGGGGGTCGTGAAGGCAGAGCGCCGCGGCACGTGGGTCTACTACACGCTCGCCGGCGACGCGCGGAATCGGCTGGCATCGGCGCTCTCTCTCGTCCTTGAGGAAGGCGCACGTGCGAGAAGGCGCGCCGTGCAGAACGTGTTGTTCGTCTGCGTCCACAACAGCGCGCGGAGCCAGATGGCCGAGGCGTTCGTGAACCAGTGCTACGGCGAGATTCTCGTGGCGCGCAGCGCCGGTCTCGAAGCCGGAACCCTGAACCCTCTTGCCGTCGAAGCGATGAGCGAGGCCGGCATCGATATCGGCCGGAACGGTACGCAAGCGGTCTTCGACGTCTTGGAATCCGGCGCGCGCTTCGACTACGTCGTGACCGTCTGCGACGAGACGAGCGCGGAGCGTTGCCCGGTCTTTCCGGGCGTGGCGAGCAGGCTCCACTGGAACTTTCCAGACCCTGCAGCGTTCAGCGGTTCGTGGGAAGAGCGCCTCGAACAGACTCGCCGCGTGCGCGATGCCATTCGAGCGCGCGTCACCGCCTGGTGCAACGAGCTCGCCGCTAACGGTGCGAGATGAAGCAGCCGCAGGCGCCCTCGCCGATCGGCCCTTTCGAACGATATCTGACGCTTTGGGTAGTCTTGTGCATCGCCGCCGGCATCGAACTAGGGCGCATCTTCCCGCAGGTCTCTCACCAAGTCGGGAAGATCGCGATCGCCCAAGTCAACGTTCCTGTGGGCATCCTCATTTGGGCGATGATCGTTCCCATGCTGCTCAAGATCGACTTCGGCGCGCTGCATCTCGTACGAGAGCATTGGCGCGGTATGAGCGTCACGTTGTTCGTCAACTGGGCGATCAAGCCGTTCTCGATGGCCTTGCTCGGCTGGATATTCATCCGTCACGTATTCGTCGCGTACCTCCCTGCCGGTCAACTCGACAGTTACATCGCCGGGCTCATTTTGCTCGCTGCGGCACCATGTACGGCGATGGTCTTCGTTTGGAGTTACTTGGTAAAGGGCGAGCCGCATTTCACCCTGAGCCAGATCGCGCTGAACGACGCGCTGATGATCGTCTTGTACGCCCCAATCGCCGGCTTGCTGCTCGGCGTTGCCGCCATCGCGGTGCCGTGGGATACGTTGGGCCTATCGGTCGCGATCTATATCGTGATCCCAGTCGCGCTGGCGCAGCTCTGGCGCCGCGTGCTGATGCGCCGCGGGATGCAAGCGCTGGAGCGCATGCAGAAGCGGCTGCACGCTCCCTCACTCATGGCGTTGCTCGCCACCTTGGTGCTCTTGTTCGCTTTTCAGGGAGAGCAAATTGCGCGGGAGCCCCTGATCATCGTCTTCCTTGCGATTCCGATCGTCATCCAGGTCTATTTCAATGCCGGCCTTGCGTATTGGCTGAACCGGCGTTTGGGTGTCGTGCATTGCGTGGCGGGTCCATCCGCCTTGATCGGCGCCAGCAACTTCTTCGAGGTCGCCGTTGCCACGGCGATCAGCCTGTTCGGATTCCACTCGGGTGCGGCGCTGGCGACCGTCGTCGGCGTCTTGGTCGAAGTGCCGGTGATGCTCTCCGTCGTGCAGATCGTCAATCGGAGCCGCCGTTGGTACGAAGCGGGTCCTGGTAGAAGCACTTCCCGCACATTTGGACGTAGCGCACGTCGCCTTCGATAGCGATCTGCGCGCCTTCGGTAATGCGCGCGCCGCGTTCGTCCACGCGTACGTTCATGGTGGCTTTCTTTCCGCAACTGCAGACGTTCTTCAGCTCCTCGATGCTGTCGGCGAGCGTGAGCAGATACGCCGATCCCGGGAAGGGTTCGCCGCGGAAATCACTGCGGATGCCGTAGCAGATGACGGGGATACCGAGCACGTGCGCCACGCGGTGAAGCTGCCGCACCTGCTCGGGCGTGAGAAACTGCGCTTCGTCCACCAACACGCACGAAGGGTGGTCGCCGTCCTTCAGCGGCGTTTGGAAATCCGTCGCTTCGTCGAAGGTATCGACCTCGCGCTGCGGTCCTAAACGCGAAGTAACGAAACCCGCGCCGTAGCGATGGTCGATCTCCGCGGTGAAGATACGCACGCGGCGCCCGTTCTCTTCGTAGTTGTGCGCGACTTGCAGCAGCGCGGTGGACTTGCCGGCATTCATCGCCGAATATCGGAAATAAAGTTTTGCCATCGACGTGCTCGGCGATCGCTATAGAGCGCGCCGCATAGAGGGTCGCTGCGAGCCGCCGGCGCCGCCGGTGTTAGCCGGTAGCATCCCACGTCGCCCACGCGACGTTCGTATTCGGGTCTTCTTTTTCGCCATAGATATATCGGCGGCAATGTTATTCGACGCAACGACGTGCCCCTCTGTGCGGGGGTGAGAACGACAAGAAGGGCGGGTCGATTTCATACGTGTAAGCTGGCGCCGCCTCGCCCAAGGGCGGATCGCTTGCCGCGATCTCGCCGCTGCCAAGCGCCATGCGGAGGCGCTACCGGAAGTACTCGGACCAGCGGGAAGCGGAAGCGATAATGGCGTGGCGAAGTTTACCGGGCACTAAAATGATAGCCGGCGGTGGAGGGACCGAACTATGGGAAATCTATTGTGGACGATTATCGTCGTTCTGTTTGTCTTTTGGATACTCGGCTTCATCTTGCATTTCGGAGGTGGGTTGATTCACATCCTCTTGGTGATTGCCATCATATTGATTATTGTGAACCTGCTCTCGGGACGAGGAGCGCGGCTCTAGGAGTTTGTCTGACGCGTACGTATTGCGAGGCGAGACGAGACCGACCGCTACATCACAATATTCGCAAGACGAGAATAGCGATATCGTCGTGCGGCTTTCCGTAGCAGTAGCCGGTGATGTCGTCCAGGAGCGCCTGAAGATGGACGTCTACCGCGTCAAGGGAATGCCGATCGACCATCTCCGCAAGTCGCGCGATCCCGTAGAACTCATCGTTCCGCCTGGCTTCCGTGACGCCGTCGGTTGTACCCACGAAGACGGTGCCGTGCTGCAACTCGACGACGACTTGTTTGAAAAAGCTCTGCTGGCCGTCGAGCACGCCGACGAGAGGTGCGGTCGGCTCGAGCATCTGCACGGCCCCGCCGGGAGAGATCAGCATTGCGGGCTCGTGCCCGGCGGAAGCATACATCATAGACGTGCGTGGCGGATTGATAATCCCGAAAAACACGCTTGCAAAGGCGTCGGTCTTTTCGAAGGCGTTGTTTTCGAGAAAGAGCCGGTCCAGCGATCGAAGTGCTTCCTCTGCCGTTTTCTTCTCCGACATATACGCGCGAAGCGCGTATTTTACCATGGCTGCGTGTATCGCAGCCTGCACGCCCTTACCAGAGATATCCGTGATCGAGAATCCCACCTCCCCATCGTTGAAGCGGAATACGTCGACAATATCCCCTCCGGTCGGTCCATCAGCCGGCTGGTATCCGATCGCATGACGTATACCGGGGACGACCCCGCTGGGCTGCGCGAACAAATTCTGCACGAGGATATCCGCCGCACGGTGTCCGGGGAGGGCATGGGTCGGCCTTCCAACCGTTAGCATCGTCTGCTCAAAACAGGCGGACGCTCGCTCGGAGTCCCGGTCTTAGACCGCGGCCGCGGGGCGGGGACGCCGTATCTGCCGCGCTCGCTAACGCGAGGGTGGGCATGCATGATACCAAGTATAGACAGCCGCTCGTGCCAAGGATGATCAAAATTGCTCATAATTGGAGGATCGCGAGGCTGCCGGCGGATTCGCAAGCCGCGTCGCCTAGCCAGCGTCTGGATTATCGTAGAGAATGACGTTCAACAGCGAGGTGTGTATGTGCATGCCGCCGTTGTATTTGATGAAACCAAGTTTGCGAAATTTGTTCAGGAAGAAGCTGACTCTGGAGCGCGTCGTCCCTATCATTTCAGCAAGCGTTTCTTGACTGATGTTTGGGATCACTTCCTCAGGTCGCCCATCTTTACCGAAGTTGGCCAGCAACAGCAGTATCCGCGCCAACCGTTTTTCGCTGGAATTGAAAAGTTGGTCGACCAGATCTTCTTCGATTCGAATGTTCCGTGTCAAGAGATGCGAGATGAACATCTCGGTAAACTTCGGCTCGTCGTGCAGGATCCGAACCATCACGCTCTTCTGAACGTGGACGAGGGTGCAGTCCACGATCGCTGCCGCCGTGGCCATTCGAACCGGCTGACCGGCGATACAGCCTTCGCCAAAGAAGGCGCCGGCGGTCAGGATCGCGATGACCGCTTCTTTCCCCCGCGGCGATACGATCGAGAGCTTGACCTTGCCTCGCTGAATGTAAAAGACCGCGTCGGCGGAATCTCCTTGAGCGAAGACGACGTGATTCTTCGGATAGCTCTGAATCGTGCGTCCGTCACCAACCGCTGCCAGCAGCGCCTTGGCATCGAACGGTTTGGTCCGATAATCTGCCTCCACGAGCGCCTCGCCAATGCTCGCCCGCCCTAGCCCTCCCCGGCGTCTCGGACTAGCGGGATTCAAGATAAAATGTTGGGCGGGGCGAGCAGCACGCAGCGATAACCATCTTCACGCTGCATCCCCGCAACCGCCTCTGCGCCCATTATACCACCTGGCGTTGCGTAGGAACACCACGTCGTCGTTAGGCGCCGGGGGGGGGGCGGCCCGCGCTATGCGGAACACCACGCTCACGTGCTATAGACGACCTGCTGCTCTATCGATGCGCCGCTAGGGGCGACCGACTGTACGATGACGCGGACGTGGCCGCCCGAGACGGCGTTGAGCGAGATCGGCACGCTGAAGTACCCGTTCGCGCCCGCGTGCACGTCGACTTGGAACGTGCCGGTTCCGATCTGGAACAGCCCGCCGAACGCGCTGGCCTCGCCCGATGCAACGACGTGCACGGTCGAGCCCGGAAGCGTCGCGCCGGCAAGAGTAAACGCGCTTCCGACCGTGCTGCCGGCGGACGGAGTGATGTTGCGGATGTAGTTCTCGCTCGAGCCGGTTTGGGTCGTAAACGACCACGGCGCGCTGAAGGTCGAGCCGGCCTGCGTGGTGCCCGTGACGCTGACGGTGTGCCTGCCGGCGTACAGTGGGAAGGGAGCGGTGACGTCGAACCCGGCCGCATTCGCGTACACGTCGGCCGTCACGTCCCGCCCGTCGATGGAGACGCGCACGGAGTCGCGGTTGACGGTTTCGCTGAAGTTGGCGTGAAGCGCAGGGCGAAACGTATAGATCGTGGTTGCCGGGCGTTCGTTCTTGAGATAAAAGGACGCGTTCGCGGGTTGTGCGGGTGCGACGCTTCCGGATCCGACGATGTACACGGTAGAGTTCGATTGGCTCCATTGTACCGCCGCACCGAGTGCTTGCGCGACGAACCGAAGCGGCACGAGCGTGCGGGCGCCTACGAGGAACGGTGCGACGTCCATATAGACGGCTTGTCCGTTGACCGTGGCCTGCGTCGAGCCGATGTGCAACGATACGCTTCGGCCATTACCTTGCGCGTCGATCGCGCCGTTGTCGTACACGACGCTCGCACCCAGCCGCTCGAAGACGCCGCGCAGGGGTACGAACACCCGCCCGGCGCGCTCGATTGGGGGCTGGTCGAAAGAGACGGGCTGTCCGTTGACGACGACGCTGACCGTCGACGCCGCGCCGGCGGCTGCGGCGAGGAATGCGCCTGCCACGATGGCGAACGCCGCAATCATTCCGGTAAGTCGTTTACATGGTAGCATCGCCGAGGTCTCCTTCGGGCATCGTTTTTGAATCTGCCGAGCGAGTTCTTACCCACTTAAAGGCGAGTTGCCCCAGGAGTCGCAATGCTGCTAGCCGGAACCGGGGCCGTAGCGGCCGTGCGTCGAAAAGCGACGCTTCTGGAGGATCTTCCCGATGAAACGCTTTGCTTATCGGCTGCATCTGCTCTCCTT
>JAJXWN010000257.1 GCA_021781595.1 bacterium
TAAAAAATCTGGCCACGCCAAGGGCAACTGTGTGCGCAACTCTGTACGAATCGCAAAAAATGCCGATCCGGAAAATCAGAACCCCCGCAAAACGCTTGTCTTACGGGGGTTTACTTGGCTCCGGATGCTGGACTCGAACCAGCGACCCGCTGATTAACAGTCAGCTGCTCTACCAACTGAGCTAATCCGGAACGGTCTGTAGCGACCCGCCGTTATTGGCTATCCCGGCCAGGCCTCCTCTGCTGCGCCCCTTGGCCGCCTTACCGAGACGCCGCGAAACCCGGCGCGATACGAGGCGAGAAGCGCTAACGATAGCTGAGTATGGTGATGCCGACGATGATGCCGCAGACGGCCGTGGCGGCGCCGATCACGTAGGCGAGAGCGGGTGCCAAGCTCTCGGTTCGCCCCTCGCAGAGAGCTCGATTCGCACTCACGTATCGCCAAGCGCCGAAGAGCGCGAGCACGACGCCGGCCAGCGCCATCGCCGCCCCGAAAGCAAAGGACGTCTCACCGTGCTTGAGGTGAATGTGCGCCACCTGCGACACTTCGCGCACGAACAGCGAGAAGCGCGCGATAACGAAACCGAACGCCACGAACGCCAACGCCGTCCGGATGTAGGCGAGGAAGGTGCGCTCGTTGGCAAGCGCATCGGTGGCTCGTTGCTGCGACATGGGAACGGGTATTCGCGCAGGCCCGTGCCCGCGCATCCTTCAAAGATGCGCGGGCACGGAGAGCCGCGTTCGAACTATGAGGGCTGCGTTGCCTGACGGCGCACGATGAGCGGTCTAACCAGCGTCAGCGACACCTGCGCCCCCCGACCGAGCCGCACGTTCGATTTTTGGTTGAACCCTGCCAAGAAGCCACCGGCCGCACCGAGCAGGCCGCCGAGACCGCTGTGGAAGATCGTCTTACCGATCACGTTTCCGATGACCATGCCGCCCACCGTGGTCATGGCGACGTGCCCGCCGTTCTTCGAATCCTGTTTCTCCTGCGCGGAGGTCATCTGCGCGTCGAGCGGATAGGAGGTGCCGTCCTGCAGCGTGAGCGTCGTGAAGGCGAGATGGAGTTCCGGATTGGTTCCCTGAGCCGCACGCACGACCTTGATGACCTGGCCGGAGATCGTCGCATTGGCGAGATCCTGGTCTCCTTCGGGGTACGGCGGGACGACTTGCATGGTGAACGTCTCCCCGACGTACGCCGTGCCGCTATCCAGCGAGTTCTCCATGTAGCCGTGGATCGTGTCGCCTTGAGCGAGCGTCATCGTCGATGCCGGTGGCGTCGTCGTAGTCTGCGCGTCCGCTGCCAGCGGCGCTTGCGCGAGCACCGGAATAGCCAGCGCCGCGGTCAGCGCGATTGCCGTGAGTGTACTGCGAATCATCATCCATTCTCCTTAGATCCTTACTCGACCTTACCCGGCGTTCTTACCCGCTTAGCCGCCGCGGTGTTCGACCGGAGGTCGTCCATCTCCATGTAACGTAGAACGAGCCCCGCGCGCGGCAAGGCTCGTTCGTGTCGTTAGGCGAGAAAAGTTAGGGCTTGCTGAAGTCGGGGACCTTGAGCGCCTCCGCGGCGGCTCCCGCCGCCTTTCGCAGGGCTTCGACTTTGTTCAAGCGCTCCCACGGCAGGTCGAGTTCCGGCCGGCCGAAGTGCCCGTACGAAGCAACCTGCCGGTATATCGGCCGGCGCAGATCCAGATTCTGAATGATCGCCGCCGGGCGCAGGTCGAAGTTCGCCATGACGATCTCGGCGATCTTCTCCTCGGGCAGGCTCGCAGTCCCGAACGTCTCGACCAGCACGCTCATCGGATGCGCCACGCCGATCGCGTAAGCGATCTGCACCTCGCAGCGGTCCGCTAGCCCGGCCGCAACGACGTTCTTCGCAACGTGCCGTGCGGCGTAGGCCGCCGAGCGATCGACCTTGGTCGGGTCCTTACCCGAGAACGCGCCGCCGCCGTGGCGAGCCATGCCGCCGTAGGTATCGGCGATGATCTTGCGCCCGGTGAGCCCGGCGTCGCCCTTGGGCCCGCCGATGACGAATCGTCCCGTCGGATTCACGTATACGCGCGTGTGCTCGTCGCGCATGGACGCGGGAATCACGTGGTTTATGACCTTCTCCGTAACTTCGTTACGAAGCATTTCGAGCGGAACGTCCGGGTCGTGCTGCGTCGATATGACGACCGCATCGACGCGCACCGGTTTGTCGCCCTCGTACTGCACGGTTACCTGGCTCTTGCCGTCCGGGCGCAGGTAAGGGATGTCGCCGTTCTTGCGCACCGCAGCGAGCTGGCGCGTAAGATTGTGGGCCAACACGATCGGCAACGGCATGAGCTCGGCGGTATCGCGGCATGCGTAGCCGAACATCATTCCTTGATCGCCGGCGCCGATCTTGTCGAAGCTATCGTCCGGATGCTCGCCGGCTTTCGCCTCGAGCGATCTGTCGACGCCCATCGCGATATCGGGCGACTGCTCGTCGATCGAGACGCTGACTCCGCACGTTTCGGCATCGAAGCCGATGGCGGATTTCGTATAGCCGACATCCTCGATCGTCTCGCGAACGATCTTCGGAATGTCGATGTAGGTCGTGGTCGTCACCTCGCCGGCGATGTGAATCTGGCCGGTGATGGCGAACGTTTCGACGGCAACGCGGCCGTACGGGTCGTCCTTGAGAATCGCGTCGAGGACGGCGTCGGAGATCTGGTCGGCGAGTTTGTCGGGATGCCCCTCGGTCACTGACTCGCTGGTAAACAAACGGCGATACGCCACCTTACGTGCCCTCGCTCCACGAAGCCATGTATTTAACTTGTTCGGCGCTCAAAAT
>JAJXWN010000258.1 GCA_021781595.1 bacterium
CGTCTACGCGCTCGCCGGTGCGGTCGAGCGGCGCTCCCTCGGGCGGCCGACGCTGCGCCTGCTCGGCCAGTTCGCCATTACCAATGCGACGAACGGACTGGCCGTCGGCTTCCTAGGTCCGATGCTCGTTTTATGGTTTCATCTGCGCTACGGCGCGACCGAGTCGCAGATCGGAACGATCTATTTCGTCGTCGCTCTGGTAGCGGCGATTCCCTACTTGAACGTCGGGCGCATCGTTTCGCTCATCGGCGGCGCGGTGCGTATGGTCGTGGCCCTTCGCGTGCTTTCGTGCTTCTTGCTCGCGGCCGTTCCGTTCATGCCGACACTGTGGCTCGCCGGCTTGGTATACGCGGTCCGGATGCTCTTCAACGTGGCCACGCTGCCCGTTCGCCAATCGTATCTGATGGGCGTTCTCCCCGCGGAAGAGCGATCGCGCGGAGCCAGCGTCGCAAATCTGCCGTCGCAGGTGTTCTCGACCGTCGGACCGGCCATTGCGGGCGTCATCCTGCACGAATGGTGGATCGGCGCGATGCTCGAGATCGCCTCCGTGCTCCAACTGCTCAACGCCGCTCTCTACTGGTCGTTTTTCCACGCCGCCGCACCGCCCGAAGAACGCGTCGCCGAAGTCGTCGCCGAATCGCCAAAGTAAGCAGCCGGGTCCTCTAACGCACGCTCGAAAATCTTCGGCGCCTTGCCCGGAAACAGCAGCGAATCGCCGCCGGCGACGCGCTTGCGCAACTCGAGTAATTCGTCGCGCAAAGCCGCCGCCTTTTCGAACTCGAGGTTGGCCGCGCATTCGCGCATCTTCCGTTCCAGTTCTCGCGCTAACTTTATCCCAAACTCTCGCGGGATCTTCTCCTGCGGCAAGCGCCCTTGAGTCTCTTCGGAAGAGCCGATCGCCGCGAGAATGTTGCGAATTTCGTTCCGCACGCTCTTGGGTTCGATGCCGTGCGCGGCGTTGTAGGCCAGCTGGCGCTCGCGGCGCCGCTTCGTCTCGCCTAACGCGCGCGCCATCGACTCCGTTATCGTATCGGCGTACATGATGACTTTGCCTTCGACGTTTCGCGCGGCGCGCCCGATCGTTTGTACGAGCGCGGTTTCGCTGCGCAGGTACCCCTCCTTGTCGGCATCGAGAATGCCCACGAGGGAGACTTCCGGCAAGTCCAACCCTTCCCGCAGCAGATTTATGCCGACCAGCACGTCGAAGACTCCCAGACGGAGATCGCGCAGAATCGCCACGCGTTCGAGCGTATCGATCTCGCTGTGCAGATAGCGGACCCGAAAGCCCATCTCGAGCAGGAAGTCCGTGAGATCCTCCGCCATCTTCTTGGTAAGCGTCGTCACCAGCACGCGTTCTTTGCGCGCCGCGCGCACGCGGATCTCCTCCATCAAATCGTCCACCTGGTTACGCGTCGGCCGCACTTCGACTGCCGGATCGGTGAGGCCGGTTGGGCGAATGATCATCTCCACCACTTGTGCGCTCCGGGCCACCTCGTAGTTCGCAGGAGTCGCCGATACGTATATCACCCGCTCGACGTGGTCTTCGAACTCTTCGTAGGTAAGCGGGCGGTTGTCTAGCGCGCTCGGCAGCCGGAACCCATGCTCCACGAGCGAAAGCTTGCGCGAGCGGTCGCCCGCGTACATGCCCCGTACCTGCGGCAGCGTAACGTGTGACTCGTCCACGAAGAGCAGCCAATCCTTCGGGAAAAAATCGAGCAGGCACCACGGGGTGCTCCCGGCATCGCGACCCGTTAGATGGCGGGAGTAATTTTCTATGCCGCTGCAATACCCGGCCTCGCGCAGCATATCGAGATCGTACCGGGTACGCATCTCTATGCGTTGCGCCTCGAGCAACTTGCCGTTATCCTTGAAATACTTTAGTCGCTCCTCGAGCTCGGCCTCGATCGAGATTATCGCGCGACGCAACTTTTCGTCGGGAGTGATGAAATGTTTTGCCGGGAAAATCGTGAGCTCGTCTTTGCTCTCGACGTATTCGCCGGTCATGAGGTTCACCACGTTGATGGATTCGACCGTATCGCCGAAGAACTCGATCCTGTGGACGAGTTCTTCGTCGACGGCGACGAATTCGAGGGTGTCTCCGCGCACGCGAAACGTTCCGCGCACGAGGTTCAGATCGTTACGCCGATATTGCATGTCGACGAGCTTCCGCAGAAACCGGTCGCGGTTCGATTCCTCTCCGGCGTGCACGGTCGCCGACATCTCCATGTAGTCGGATGGCGATCCCAAGCCGTAGATGCAAGACACCGACGCGACGATGAGCGTATCCGGGCGAGTAAGCAACGACTGCGTAGCGGAATGCCGCAGCCGCTCTATTTCATCGTTGATCGAACTGTCTTTCTCGATATAGGTATCGGTATGCGCGATATACGCTTCCGGCTGATAGTAATCGAAATACGAGACGAAGTATTCGACGGCGTTGTTGGGGAAAAAATCGCGAAATTCGGCGCAGAGCTGGGCCGCCAGCGTCTTGTTGTGGCAAAGAACCAGCGTCGGCTTTTGTACCAGCTCGACGACCCGCGCCATAGCCACGGTCTTCCCCGAGCCCGTCACGCCGAGCAGCGTCTGGGCGCGATCGCCTCGCAGGACCCCCTGGGCTAGCGCCTCCGTGGCTCTGGGCTGGTCGCCGGCAAGCCGGTAGGGCGTAACGAGTTCGAAGCGTTTGGACACACCCGAACCTTCGACGCCCCCACACTCACCATCCTGACCCGCCCACGTCACGCCAACCCGCTCACCGCATCCCAAGCCCACTCCCTCCCCGAATACCAGGCGATCTACCGGGCCCATCCTTAC
>JAJXWN010000259.1 GCA_021781595.1 bacterium
TACATGAATCCGCGCGTGCACCCGAGCAAGAGCGCGGGCATGGGCGGCATGTAACGGCCGTACTCGCTATTCGTTAGACCAGTAGTCCTTCAAGGCTTTGCCGCGAGAGGGGTGCCGCAATTTGCGTAGCGCCTTGGCTTCGATCTGGCGAATGCGCTCGCGGGTGACGCCGAACTCCTGCCCGACCTCTTCGAGCGTACGCTGATGGCCATCTTCCAACCCAAAACGTAAGACGAGAACCTTGCGTTCACGCTCGGTGAGGTTTTGAAGCACGTCCTGCATCTTTTCCTTGAGCAGCATCACCGAAGCTGCCTCCGCAGGCGCAACCGCTTCCTGGTCTTCGATGAAATCGCCCAGATGTGAATCTTCCTCTTCGCCGATCGGCGTTTCGAGCGAGATCGGCTCCTGGCTGATCTTGATGACCTCGCGGACTTTCTCGGGCGTCAGCCCCATCTCGGCGGCGATCTCTTCGACCGACGGGTCGCGGCCGAGCTCTTGCAAGAGCTGGCGTGAGATCTTGATCAAGCGGTTGATCGTCTCGACCATATGCACCGGGATGCGAATGGTGCGCGCCTGGTCGGCAAGCGCCCGCGTGATCGCCTGACGAATCCACCAGGTGGCATACGTCGAAAACTTATAGCCTTTGCGGTAATCGAACTTCTCGACCGCGCGGATCAAGCCGAGGTTACCCTCTTGGATCAAGTCCAAGAACAGCATCCCGCGCCCGACGTACTTCTTGGCGATCGATACGACCAATCGTAAGTTGGCTTCCGTGAGCTGCCGCTTGGATTCGCCTCCGGCCGCCACGACGGAGGAATCCGTCGCGCCGTTGCCCAGCAACGCCTGCTCGCCCGCCTCGATGCTCATGGCCAGCCGTTTTTCGTCTTCCATCGAGAGCAACGGCACCCGGCCGATCTCTTTGAGGTACATACGGACGGGATCGTCGAGCGCGAGGCCGGCAGGGATCGTCTCCTCTTCGCGCTCTTCCTCGACCTCCGGTTTCTCGTCTTTTTGTTCGTCGATAATCTCGATGCCGAGCGCGGAGATCTCTTCAAAGAGATCGTCGATCGCCTCGGGGCTGACGTCCTCGATATTGTCGAAGGCCGTGTTGATCTCTTCGTAAGTCAGCGACCGGAGCTTGCGCCCGCGGTCGAGGAGTTTCTTCTTGATCTCCTCGAGCGTCGCCGGTACCTGTTCCACCGCCGTAGCGGCCGTGCCGCCTACCGCGGCCATTTTTTTTCGAGCCATCTTTGCTCCGATCACCTCCTCTCCCGTTGCAGCGCGGCTGCCTCTGCGCGCCTATCCCTTGAGTTTCGTTACGAGCGCCTCGAACTCGCCGCGCAGGTCCGCACTTACAGCCTGACCCGCCGTCAGGAGTTCGTCGATCCGCCGGGACAACTCCTGATAACGCCGGCGTTCGTCTTCGAGTTGCAAGCGTTCGGCCACTCGCTCGAGATGAGCCCGGCGCTGCCCGGAGTCAGCGTAACGCACGGTCGAACTGCGATCCCGTTGCCCCAGTGCCGCAAGAACCTCCGCACACGAAGTATCTTCGGCAAACAGGGCGAAAACATCAGCCGTCGCATGGAGCCGCTCGGCGTTCTCCAGCAACCGCTCGTAGATGCTGCGATACACCTCGTTCCGGAACCGCCGCGGTTCGATGCGGCGACCGGACTCGGCTGCGAGCGCCGGCTCTTCGATGAGGATTGCCAAGACCTCGCGTTCGAACGAAAACGACTGGACGTCGAGCGAGAGGTGACGGCCGGCAGTTGCACCCGGACTCCGCAAGCGCGGCGAGAAGTTCGCGCCGTTTGCGAGAAATCGGCTATTCCGGAGGTCGTCTACGTTGACCTTCAGGCGCCCGGCGACGTAGACGCGCCACTTATCCCACTCGGCGCGCGGGGTCATCCGCGCAATCAGCGTTTCGGCCTTTCGCGCGATGGCGGCCGGCGAATCGAAGCCGCTTTTCAGGCGGTCGATCTCGGGATCGAGTTTGAATTCGACCGACGATTTGGCGGCCTCCAGCGCGTCGCGGAAGGCCTGCGCGCCGCGCGTGCGGACGAAACTGTCGGGATCCTCGCCCTCGGGCAGGACGACGACACGCACGCTCGATCCGGCGTGCTCGACGACCGTCGTCGCAACGTCGATGGCTTTGGTCGCGGCATTTCCGCCGGCCGTATCGCCGTCGAAGCAGAGAAAGATGTTCTCGGCGTACCGGCGCAGTTCCGCGGCCTGCTCCTGCGTGAACGAGGTACCCAATGCGGCGACGGTCGTCTCGAAACCGGCTTGGTGCAGCGCGATGCAGTCCAAATACCCTTCGACGACGATCAGCGTGCGCTCGTTGGCCGCGGCACGCCGGGCAAGGTTGAGACCGAAGAGATGATGCCCTTTCGTATAGACCGGCGTCGTGCTGGTGTTGAGATACTTGGGCTCGGCATCCCCCAGCGCCCGGCCGCCGAACGCAATGACCTCGCCGGTCGTCGCGTACGTCGGCACCATGAGACGCGCGCGGTAGAAATCGTAATATCCGCGCTGGCCGGCTTTGACCAGGCCCGCCGTGGCCGCCAGCGCAAGGTCGACGCCGTTGCGCGCCAGCTCGGCCGAGAGCGCATCCCAACTCTCGGGCGCGTAGCCCAGGCGGAACTTCTCGACCGTCGCGGGCGAGAAGTCGCGCCGCTCGCAGTAGGCTCGAGCCGCGCCGCCGGCTTCGCTGCGCAGCATCCGTTCGAAAAAGGCGGCGGCGATCTGATTGGCCTCGTAGATCGCCTCGCGTTCCGTGCGCCGCCTGGCCGACT
>JAJXWN010000260.1 GCA_021781595.1 bacterium
GAATGCCGCGCGCGCCGCGCGAACGGCGCGGTCAACGTCTTCGCGCGTGGCTTCGGCGACGCCGGCCAGCGGGGCGCCGGTCGCCGGATTCGCGTCGGCGTAGGTGGCGCCGTCCGCAGCGTCGCTCCACCGGTTGCCGATGAGCAACTGCGTTGTGTTCGTCTGGGCGGCTGCAGTCATCGAGGCTCGATTCTTTCGAAGATGGTTGCGATCCCTTGGCCGACCCCAACGCACATCGTCGCGAGCCCATACCGCCCGCCGCAGCGCCGCAATTCGTGGAGCAGGGTCGTCGCGATACGCGCACCGCTCGCGCCGAGCGGGTGCCCGAGCGCGATCGCGCCGCCGTTGACGTTCGCCTTCGCGGGATCGATCTCCAGGTCGCGCAAGCACGCGATCGACTGCGCCGCGAACGCTTCGTTTATCTCGATCCGGTCGATCTCTTCGACACGCAAACCGAGACGCTGCAAGAGCTTGCGGGTCGCGGGAACCGGCCCCAGACCCATGACGTCCGGTGCGACACCGGCCGTCGCCGAGGCGACCACCCGCGCAAGCGGGCGCAGGCGCAGCCGCTCGGCCGTCGCCGCCTCGCAAAGCAGCAGGGCAGACGCGCCGTCATTGATGCCGGACGAGTTGCCTGCGGTTACCGTGCCGCCTTCGGCAAAGGCGGGGCTCAGCCGCGCGAGCGATTCGAGCGACGCATCGGGGCGCGGATGTTCGTCCTCGACAACCCGGTGCGCGGTTTTGCCGGCGCGCACGCTGACCGGCACCAGCTCGTCGTCAAAAGCGTGGCGCTCGCGAGCGGCCTTGCAGCGCATCTGGGATTCGTAGGCAAAACGGTCTTGCTCCGCACGCGTGATCCCGTAGAGGCGCGCTACGTTTTCGGCGGTCTGCCCGAGCGAGACCGTCCATTCCGCAGGCATCAGCGGATTGATCATGCGCCAGCCGATCGTCGTATCGAAGATCTCGGGCGCGCGTTCGAAGGCGCGCTCGCTCTTGCGCTGAACGAACGGAGCGCGCGTCATCGATTCGACGCCGCCGGCGATCGCGACGTCGCCGTCGCCCCACGCGATCGCGGCGGCCGCCTGGGCGATCGCCTGCAGGCTGCTCCCGCATAAGCGATTGACCGTCACGCCCGGCACCTCTACCGGAAGCCCGGCGAGCAGCGCAGCCATACGCGCTACGTTGCGATTGTCTTCGCCGCTCTGATTTGCATCGCCGAAGACGACGTCGTCGATCCGCCGCGGATCGATACCCGTCCGCTCGACAAGCGCTTTGATGACGGCGGCGGCCAGATCGTCGGGCCGCACGCTCGCCAAGCAGCCGCCATAGCGCCCGATCGGCGTACGCACCGCGTCGACGACGACGACCTCGCGTTGCACGAGCCGGTTACTCGCGGTAGGGCTTTCGCAGGTGCTGAACGATCAGATCCGCGGCGCGCGGAATCTCGGCGAGATTCAGCTTCACCCGGTCGAACGCTTGCGTGTTCGCGATCTCGGCCGCGAGCCACGTCTCCACCCGCACGTCCTTCGGCGGCGGCACGTCCGTCAGGTAGTACGAGAGCGCGGCCGAGCGATCGAGGATGTTATAGATCCCGACGACGCGCCGCCCGAGCGAACAGAACGCCGCAGTCGTCGACGGCGCTTCCTCGAATACCGAAGCCAACTGCGGCTCCTTTCGAGCGATGAAGCGCGCGAGCTGATCGACCCACGGCACGAACGACATCAGATGCTCGCTCTCTTCCATAGCCGTCATCCCCCTATTCCGGCGCGACCGCCCGCGGATCGGCATCGTCTTCGACGTCGAGTACCCAGAGCGACCGATGCGGCCCGAAGGCCTCTCCTTCGGCTGCCGCTAAGCGATGCAGGATGCGCGAGAGGCGCGCGCCGCCGATCTCGCGCCCCCACGCGATCGGCCCGATCGGGTAATTCATACCCAATCGCATCGCCAAGTCGACGTCGTCAGCCGATGCGACCCCCTCCTGCACGGCCGTTACGGCCTCGTTGACGATCGAACCTACGAGGCGGCCGAGGAAGAGTACGGGCGTCTCTCCGACTAGGACGACTCGCTTGCCGATCGCCTCGAAGAGTTCGGCTGCCAGTTCGAGCGCGTCGTCTCCGGTCGCGTCGGCGTCGACGATCTCGACCGCGCGCTGGGTGTCGAACGATCCGAGAATGCCGTACCCGACCAGCCGCTCCGGGTGGTTGAGCCTTTCGGCGAGAGCGGCAACGTCCGTTGCATAAGCATCGACGAAGATCGCGGTCTGCGGCGGCAGCAAGCCATCCAACTCGCGTATCGTATCGGTCCGGTCGGAGACGCCGTCGCCGACGTCGACGACGACGGTCGCCTCCGCGCCGATCTCGTCGAACAACTCGTCGTTCTCGACCCGCTCGACGCAAGCGAATCGCTGCGACAGCAACTCCGTGAAGGCTAGCGCCGCGTCGCTGAGCCCGATCACGACGATGTGCTCGTTCGCGTCCTTCTCGCCCGTGGAAGGCCGGGCATCGTCCGCGTGGGCGGGCACTCCATCGGCGTAATCGTAGAAGCCGGCCTTCGTCTTGCGCCCCAAACGGCCGGCGGTGACCATCTCGCGCTGCAGCGCCGCCGGCGCAAATCGCTCGGCTTGCATGCGCTCGTAGACCGACTGCGTCGTCGCGAGGTTCACGTCGAGCCCGATGAGATCCATCAGTTCGAACGGGCCCATGCGGAAGCCGATGCCGCGCGCCAGCAGATCCAATTCGTCGAGCGGCGCGGAGCCGGCTGCGTACGCCCGAAGCGCC
>JAJXWN010000041.1 GCA_021781595.1 bacterium
CGCGTTCCGCTCTTGGGGACGCTCGCAACCGCTTATGCGCGCGCCGAACGCGGTGGCGACGCCGTGACGGCGATCGAACGCGCGCTCGCATTGTTGGATCCGGCGATGAATCCGGAGATGCTCGCGCGGCTCTACCAGCAGGCGGCGTTCGTCTTTCACGGCGGGCCGGCGACCGATCGAACACGGTCCTACGCGACCACCGCCATCGAGCTCGCGCTGGCGCACGATCTGTACGAAGTCGCGGCCCGCGCGTACAGCGCGCTCTTCACCGTCGTCTATAACGAAGATGACGATCCGATTGCATCGCTCGCGATTCTTGACAATCTCGAAGAATCGGCCAAGAAGGGCGCGAGCGATCAGGCGAGGCTCTTCGCGCTGATCGCCGCGTACGAGATCGAGGCGGACCGTGGGAACGAACCGGCACTGGAGCGCTTGGACCGCGCGCTGCACGAGAACCAGAGCGCGCTTCCGCGGGCACGCGGCGAGGCGCTGCTGCCGGCGACCGCGCTGCGGGCTGCCTGGGAGGGAGATTTCGAGCAGGCCGCCACGCTGCTGCGCGATACGCTTCCCGGACCGGGAGCGCAGGACCGGCTTGCGCTGCGCGCCGCGGAGATCGCGCTCTACAGTTTCGCTGCGGGCGACCGCGAACGCGGCGCCGGCGCGTTTGCGGCGGCAGTCAACGCGCTGGAACATTCGCCCCCAAAAAGCCGCAGGACGATTCGCGCGCAGTGCTTCTTGGCACTCGCGGAGCTGGTGCGCGGGCACGCGACGGGAGCGCACCACCGGCTGCAGAATGCCGAACGCGGACTGCGTCCCCAGATGACGCGCCAGCGCGCGCTGGTGCATGCGGTACGCGCATTGCAGCGAGTCGCGCTCGGCGGTGACCCGGCTACGCTAGCGTCGGCGCTGGAGCGGCTGCGCGCGGAGCATTTCGGCGGAATAGCGCGCCTGCTCGCCGCGCTCCCGGTCGAGAGCGCGAATCACCACGCCTTCGGCGCGCTGACCGGGGCGGAACGCGAGATCCTGCAGCTGCTAGCGCGCGGGGCGAGCACGAAGGACGTGGCCGGCGCGACCGGGCGTAGCCGGCATACGGTCGACACGCATATTCGCTCGCTCTGCCGTAAATTGGGCTGCAACGGCAGGCGCGAGGCCGTCGCGTTAGCAACTAGCCGAGGATGGGTAGAAACTTAGCGACTTCGGCGCGCGGGGGATGCCCGCGGTAGGATGGCGGACGTGAAACTCTTTCGGACGCTGCTAATCGTTGTCTCTTTTTGGAGCCTGGCCGCCTGCAGCTCCGGGCGAAGCGTCGTCTTACCCACCGTCACCGGTGCGGCCGCGGCGCGTCACTCGATGAGCACTGCGTCGGCCGTGCCCGGCGACAACCCGAGCGCGCTACCCGGCGATAATCCGAGTGCGCTGCCCGGCGACAATCCGAGCGCGCTGCCCGGCGCACAACTCGCCTGCGATCTGACGTTCCAAACCGATCAGGCGAACTGCACCGTCGCCATCAATCTCAACGTTGCGCCAAACCCGAACGCCGGCACACCCGGAAGCCTGCTGCCGGGACTGCACCCGGCGGATCTGCAGAGCGCATACGCCCTTCCCGCGCAGAACGCGGGCGGCGCCGTCGCGGTCGTCGACGCTTACGACGACCCGACCGCCGAGGCGGATCTGGCGGTCTACCGCACCGCGTTCGGATTGCCGCCCTGCACGTCGACCAACGGCTGCTTCGCGAAGCTCAACCAGACCGGGCGAAACGGACCGTACCCCGCCATCAACGCCGGCTGGTCCGAGGAGATCTCGCTCGACTTGGACATGGTCTCGGCGATCTGCCCCAACTGCAAAATTCTGCTGGTCGAGGCGAACTCGCCCTCGTTCGACGATCTCGGCGCCGGCGTCGACGCCGCGGCGGCGCTGGCCCCGCTTGCGATCAGCAACAGCTACTACGGTCCGGAATGGTCCGGCGAACTCTCGGAAGACGCCCATTACCATCATCCCGGCATCGCGATAACGGTGAGCGCCGGCGATCAGCCCTCGCCCTTCTACCCGGCCGCTTCGCCATACGTCACCGCGGTCGGCGGAACGTCGCTCGCGCGCGCGGGCAGCGCCTGGAACGAAACCCCATGGCCGTACGGCGCCAGCGGCTGCAGCGCGTACGAGCCGCATCCACCGTGGCAGCGCAAGACGGGCTGCAGCTCGCGGGCGACGGTCGACATGGCGGCGATCGCCGATCCGCAGACCGGCGTCGCGATGTACGATTCAACTGCCGGCGGCTGGCTGGTAGCCGGCGGCACCAGCGTCGGAGCGCCGCTCGTCGCGGCGGCGTACGCGCTTTCGGCGAACCCGCAAGGGCCGGCTTACTCGTACGCTCACCGCAGCGGGTTCAACGACATCCCGCCGGCCGGATACGATCTGCCAACGGGTTTAGGGTCGCCCAACGGCGTCGGAGGTCTCTAGGAGGCGCTTTCGCGCTTAGAGGCCCGCCCTTCCAGAGCTGCGTCCAAACTCTCGTGGATTGCAAAGAACTCTTCGAGCCCCGTCGCGACGAAGAGCCGGCGCACGAAGGCCGACTCGATTGCGACCGGCATGCGCGGCAGGCCTTGCGCCTGCCGATGCTTATGAGCCGTCACCAGCGCGCCGATCAGCGTACTGGTGACGTACTTCGCGGCGGTCAGATCCAAGACCACCTCGGAGTGGCTGTAGGCGGGCTCGAGCCGCTCACGCAGCTCGTCGCGCCTGTAGCTCTCCCACTCACCCGCTAACGATACGATCATCGCCCTGCCAGCCTAACGCGGGCGAACCCTCCTGCGCCCTACTCAAATTCCGGTATGTGGCTGGCGCCCGCTTCTCGCGTACCCTCATGTACGAGGAGGAGTCCCAACATGAAGAGAGTGACAGCCGCGGCCCTAACCGTAGGGCTCTTAACGGCATCCTGTGCGGGCCACGGCGGTGCGCTAATCCCGTCCGGGCATACCGCCCCTGGCGCTGCCAGCGCGCTCGGCACGCGTGGCACGCGCACGGCATCCACGACGGTGGCCGCTCCGCTCGGGTGGGCGTCGACCGGTACGCAAGCTATCCCGCTGACCGGCGCAACCGACAACGGCGCGCTGCCCGTCGATCAGACGCTCACCGTTCGCATCGCGCTGCAGTTGCGCAACGTCGATCAGCTCAAAGCAGCCGTAGCTGCCGGGCAGCTCGTTCCCCGCAGCACGTTCATGAGCACCTATGCGCCGGCGCCCGATCAGGTTGCGCAGGTGGCGAACTATCTGCAATCTCAAGGTTTCACAGCGATCCACGCGGAGTCCAACAACATTTTGGTCGATGGCACCGCGACGGCGGCGCAGATCGAAAAGGCCTTCGACACGCAGCTGGAATCGTATTCGGCCAACGGCCTGAACCTCTACTCCAACACCCGCCCGGCATACGTTCCGCAGGCGCTCGCGGGCACCGCGATCGCGGTACTCGGCTTGAACGACGCGCAGATGCAGAAGCCGCACCCCAAAGAAGAGAAGCCGGAGCCGAAGGACGAGCCGACGGATGCGCCGACTACCTCGCCGACGGCGGCTCCCACCACATCCCCGACGCCGACACCGGCGCCGTCGCCGGACGCGTGCACGCAAGGCCTCAACGCCGAAGGGATCTGCCCGCGCTTCTACGATCCGGCGACGATGCAACTGGTGTACGACGCGGCCAACGCGCCCACGGGCGCCAACACCGCCGTCGCGATCTTCACCGAAGGCGATCCGACGCAAGCGATCAGCGATTTTCGCTGGAACGAGCAGGTGTACCGCATGCCGCAGGTCCCGGTGAACGTCGTGCACGTGGGACCGGCCTCTAACGACACGAGCGGCAACGGCGAGTGGACGCTCGACATGACGGCCGTACAAGGCATCGCCGCAACGGTCAAGCAGATCGATCTCTACAACTTCGCTTCGCTCAGCGACTCCGACATCGTCGAAGGCTACAACCGCTGGGTAACCGACGATACGGATCCGATTGGGAACTCCTCGTTCGGCGGCTGCGAAGTCTTCCCGTATCAAGACGGTTCGATGCTCGCGGCCGATGAGGTTCTCGTCGAAGCCGCCTCGCAAGGACAGACGATGTTCGCCTCCAGCGGCGACAACGGCGGCTACTGCAACAACTTCGTCGATACCAACGGCGCACCGGGCGGGCTTCCGTTCGTCGAGTGGCCGGCTGCTTCGCCCTACGCGGTCGCGGTCGGCGGCACCGATCTCTTCAGCAACGCAGACGGCACCTATCTGGGAGAAACGTCGTGGGAAGCCGGCGGCGGCGGGCTGAGCCAGTTCGAGTATTCGCCGTTCTGGCAGAGCGGCGTGCAGCCCGGGAACACGGCGGTCGGCTATAGCTTCCGCGGCGTGCCCGATATTGCAATGGACGCGTCGATCGAGACGGGATACCTGGTGTACTCCTCCGCGCAAGCGGCAAACGGATCGTGTACACCGTGCATCGAGGGAGGAACCAGTCTCGCATCGCCGTTGGCGGCCGGCGCCTTTGCGCGCATGCAGTCCGCACACAACAACACGCTGGGATTCGCGGCACCGCTGCTCTACAACATCTACACCGAGAATCCCAACTCCAGCGAGATGAGCGCCGGGCCGCCGCCGACCTCGCTCGTCGGCGGATTCCACGACGTTCTCTCCGGGACGAACGGTGCGTACACGGCGCTGCCGCGCTACGACTACACGACGGGCCTTGGAAGCTTCGACGTGCTCAAAACCAACGCGCTTATCGGACACTGAAAGGAGAGACGAAGATGATCGAACGTAAGCTCGTAGTCGCGTTGGTCGCCGCAACGATGGTTGCGTCGTGCGCCGGCGGGGGAGGGCAGACCTCGCTGCCCCCCATCCCCGGTTCCGCCAACGCCGGAAACTCCGTAAGACATAGCAGCGTGGCGATCGCCGTGCCGGCCGGATGGTCGTCAACCGCAACGCAGGGCGTCACCGTCGCGAACGCAACCGATAGCGGGCCATTGAACGCATCGCAGGTTCTGACGGTGCGGTTGAGCCTGGCTTTGCATGATCCCGGAGAGCTCGCGCAGCTCGTCGCCGCCGGGCAACGCTTCTCGGACGCGCAGATGGCTGCATATCTTCCGACCGCGAGCGATGCCGGCGCCGTAGAAAACTACCTGAAAAGCCAGGGATTCACGAACGTGTCGGCGGCCCCTGACAACCTGCTGGTCGACGCGGACGGGACGGCGGCGGTCGTGAAAAAGGCGTTCGACACGTCGCTCGAGTCGTTTTCACTCGGCGGCGTGCCCGTCTTCGCCAATACGACGCCCGCGCTCGTGCCCCAGTCGCTCGGCGGGATCGTCAATGCGGTTCTGGGCTTGAATAACGCAGCAAAGATGGCGCTTGGGCCGAAAAAGTCGACCGACAACTGCTACTTCACCGGACCGACGCCGCAAGGGACGCCCTGCGCGCACGACTACGGTCCTCACGACATCCAGCTCTTCTACGACACCGGCAGCACGCCGGCCGCAACCGGAACGACGATCTCCGTCATGGCGGAGGGCGACGTAAGTTCGGTCGTGACCGATCTCGCCTATGCCGAGAACACCCTCGGAACGCCGCACGTTCCGGTTACCGTCGTGAGAGTCGGCTACCCGAGCCCCGACACGTCGGGCGTCATCGAGTGGGCGCTCGACACGCAGAGTTCGACCGGCATCGCAGGCAACGTCAAACAACTCTACATCTACGCGACCACGTCGCTGACCGATTCGGACATCGCGAACGAATACAACCACTGGGCGAGTGCGGATCTGGCGCAGCTCGGCAATTCGTCGTTCGGCGAATGCGAGTATCAAGCGTATCTCGACGGATCGATGAAAGCCGACGATCAGGTCTTCTTGTACGCCGCGGCGCACGGTCAGACGATGTTCGCCTCCTCGGGCGACACCGGTTCGTCGTGCGCGCTGGCGCCGACCAACGGCGTGCCGGGCGGCGGCGGCGTGAGCCAGTTCGAGAACGCCACCAGCTGGGAGGAGCCGGTACAGGTGACCACGGGAGTCTTGGCGGCGGGCAACCTGCGCGACGTCCCGGATATCGCGATGGACGCCGATCCCACGACCGGTCCCTACGACATCTACGCGCCCGCGCCGTTTCCGGATCTGGGACCGCTCACGTGCACTAGCCCGTGCGGCGTCGGGGGCACGAGCTTGGCCTCACCGCTCGCGATGGGCGTCTACGCGCGCATGCTCACGGCGCACCCGTCGCTCGGCTACGCTCCACCCGTGCTCTACCACAACTACGTGCAGTACGAGTCCGGTGAAACGCTGGTTCAAGGGCCGCCTCCCACGGAGAGCTACGGCGGCTTCCACGACATCGTCACCGGCGGCAACGGCGCCTTTACGGCCCTGCCGGGTTACGACTACATCACGGGCCTCGGAACCTTCGACGTGAGCGCGTTGAACGCCACGATCGCCCAATAACCCCGCGGCCTTGCCGCACCCGGGGCGCCGTTTCGGCGCCCCGCTTTTTTTTGCCGACAGTCTCCTAGCAGGCCGGCGTCGCGTCGATGAATTCGAGCAGCCGGGGATAGACGGTATCCGCAATCGCTTCCGCCGTGCTGGGATCGACGATATCGTGTTCGCGCGGCAGGTTCGTGAATTCAAAGGCGTCTATCCCATCGGCGCGCAACCGGCGCCACGCGCGCACGACCTCCGCCGTCACGTCGTTGTTCACGGCCGGATCGCCGCGGCTGGTCACGACGACGATCGAACGCGCGGCAGGCGGTGCGTGCTGCGCCCGCTCGTAGACGTCGTCGGCGATGCGAAGACTCTGTACGAGCGCGCGGGTCGGAAAGCGCGGGTACGCAGACGGCGGTAGCGCGGCACCGCGCGCACGAGGATCCCACCATAAAAAAAGATTCGGTAACGCTCCTAACAGCGCTGCGAGCAGCCGGCTGACTTCGAGCGGCATGTGCAGCATCGCGAAGGCTACGCCGATGGGAACGCACCGTGCGACGTCGGCCCGGTACTGAGCGACGTGCGCCGTGAGAATCCCGCCCAGCGAGATGCCGAGCACGCAGACGCGCTCTCCGAGGCCGCACGCGATATCGACGGCCTCGGTCGTCGAGGCCAGCAGGCGCTCCGCCGTCACCGCCGCCAAGCGCGACGTCATCCGGTCGAGATCGCCGTGTTTCGGCAGGCGCGGCACCAGGACGTTGTAACCGTGCGAAGCTACAAGCGGAGCGAAGCGCGCGAACTGTGCCGGATTGTTCGTCATCCCGTGGAGCAATACGACGGCGACCGGCGCGCGCGCGCCGCAGTCGAGCAGCGCCGTTCGCGCCTCGGGCCGGATCGACGCGTCGTCGAGCGCCTGCAGCGCGCGCGCGCGCTCGAGCGCTTCGCCGTAGCCGGCGGCCGGACGGCTAGCGGGTCGCGGTAGTGCCGGCAATGCAATCGACCAGGTGGTCGTCGGTCAAACCGACGGCCTGCATGTACGCATAGACGATCTTCGGTCCCACGAACGTGAAACCGCGGCGGCGCAGATCCTTGGAGAGCGTCTCCGAAAGCGGCGTGAAGGCGGGCACCTCGGCCGGAGTGCGCGGGCGGTTGCGGATCGGCTTGCCGCCGACGAAACGCCACAGATACGCATCGAAGCTGCCGAAAGCGCCGCGCACGTCGAGAAACGCTCGCGCATTTTGCACGGCCGATTCGATCTTGGCCCGATTGCGTACGATGCCGGGGTCGGCCAGCAACGCCGCGCGTTTCGCGGCGGAATAGCACGCAATCCGCTCGGCGTCGAAACCATCGAAGACCGTTCGGTAGCGCTCGCGCTTGCGGAGAATCGTGTCCCAGCTCAATCCGGCCTGCGCGCCTTCGAGGAGCAGAAACTCGAAAAGGACGCGGTCGTCGTGCTTGGGCACGCCCCATTCGCGGTCGTGATAGGCGATCGAAAGCGCGTCCTTCGCCCAGGGACAGCGCGCGGCGCCGGAACTTTGCGCGGCGTTCATCGGTCGACGAGATCCAGCAGCACGGGATAGATTCGCTCCACGATATCGGGGTGGCGCAGCGGCTCGATGATGTCATGCGATGGCGGCAGGTCCCGCAAGAGAAGGATGCTTGCCGCGCCGGACCGGTGCGCATTCCAGGCGCGCACTAGTCTGCGCGCCGAACGATTGCTCACGGTCGTCTCGCTGGCATTGAGCACGAATGCAACGCGCACGGCGCGCGGCGCCGTTTGCCGCGCGGCATCGAATACGCCACGCGCTATTCGCAAGCACTGCGCGACGGCATGCGTCGAATACCGCGGGTAGCCGTGCGCCGGCATCTGGCGTTCGCGTTTAAGCGGATCCCACCAAAAGAAACCGTTCGGCAAACGGAGCAGCGCAGTCGTCAGCGGTCCGGCATAGCGATGCGGTAACCACGACAGATCCAAGAACGGCGCGACGGCGACGGCAACATCGATCTCGAGGAACTGCGCCGCCCACGCAGCCAGCAGGCCGCCAAGCGAAAAACCGACGACGCGGACGGAGTCGCCCATACCGCGCGCGATCTCGACGCAGTCGCGCGTAAGACTCTCCAACTCTTCGGCCGTGAGCCGGCTCAGCGCTTCGGTGAGGCGATCGTCATGCCCGTGATGCGGCAGGCGCGGCACGAAAACGTTGTAGCCCCGTGCGAAGAGCTGCCGGCCAAAATCGGCGAACTGCGTGGGAGAGGCGGTCAAACCGTGCAGCAGCACGGCCGCGCGCGGCATGCGGCGCCCGTGATCGAAGACGAGCGTCCGGCCGAGTTCGCCGATGCGTTCATGGTCGCGTTCGAGAAACCGCGCCAGGCGGTCGTGCGCCATCGAGCCGTATCCTCCGTTCGCCGGCTGCATGAAGAAGGTTGCCGAGCAGAGCGTCCTTAAGTCAACGCGTCAAGTGTTCCTCGAACGCAGGCGCGCGCGCCCCTGCGGTCCCTCCCTTCCTTGAGCCCCGACGGCCCGCGGCAGGGCGTAAACACACGCGGCGCGGAGTGGGACCATGCACGTTTATCAGGACAAGGCGCGCGAACTCATCGCGATGGAAGAGACCTATGGCGCGCACAACTACGATCCGCTCGATCTCGTCGTCGAGCGAGCCGAAGGCGTTTGGCTCTACGCCACCGGCGGCCGGCGCTATCTCGACTGCATCAGCGCCTACTCTGCCGTGAATCAGGGCCATTGCCATCCCAAGATTGCAGCAGCGCTGGTGGCCCAGGCAGCAAAGGTGACGCTGACATCGCGAGCCATGCGCAACGACAAGTTGCCGCTCCTGCTCGAGCGGTTGACGCAACTCTGCGGCTACGAGATGGCGCTTCCCGTCAATACCGGCGTCGAAGCGGTGGAGACCGCGATCAAGCTCGCGCGCCGCTGGGGATACGACGTCAAAGGCATCCGGCCCGACTGCGCCGAGATCGTCGTCTTCACCAACAATTTCCACGGGCGCACGATCGCCGCCATCGGCGCAAGTTCGACGCCCGAGTACCGGCGCGGTTTCGGACCGTTCGCACCTGGATTCGTATTCGTGCCGTACGGCGATTACGATGCGCTCGCGCGGGCGCTCGGAGAGAACACCTGCGGCATGCTCATCGAGCCGATCCAAGGCGAGGGCGGCGTCGTCGTTCCACCCGACGGCTTCCTCAAGCGCGCCTCGGGTTTGTGTCGCGAACATCGCGTGCTCTTTATCGCCGACGAGATCCAGACGGGTCTCGGGCGCACCGGCGATCTCTTCGCATGCGACCACGAAGACGTTAAGCCCGATATCCTCGTCGTCGGCAAAGCTCTCGGCGGCGGTTACTATCCGGTCTCGGCGGCGCTCGCCGACCGCTCGGTGATGGGCCTCTTCCGGCCGGGCGATCACGGCAGCACCTTCGGCGGCAATCCGCTGGGATCGGCCGTCGCGCTGGCCGCGCTGGAGGTCATCGTCGAGGAGAATCTCGCGGCGCGCGCACGCTACGCGGGCGCGCGGATCATGCAAGGCTTGCGCGCCTTCGATTCGCCGCTCGTCAAAGAGGTACGCGGGCGCGGTCTGTTGATCGGCCTCGAACTGACGGCCCCGGCGCGCCCTCTCGCGGAAGCCATGCTGGCGCGAGGGGTCGCGGTCAAGGATACCCACGAGAACGTGCTTCGCATCGCACCGCCGCTCGTAATCGGCGACGACGAGATCGACTTCTTGCTCCGAAACCTCCGCGAAGCGCTCGCTACGGAGTAGAGGGTAATCGCCATGAACGACCGCTTGAATTTTCACTGGGACGTCCCCGCCGATTTCAATTTTGCGCGAGACGTCGTCGACCGGCTCGCGGACGAGCCGCGCACCGCCCTCATCTTCGTAGACGCGCGCGGCAACCGTCGTGATTACGCGTTCGGCGAGGTCGCAGATCGCTCGCAGCGCTACGCCGGCGCCCTCCGTTCGCTCGGTTTGGCGCACGGCGAACGCGTGGTCGTCTGCCTCCCGAAGATCGCGGAATGGACCTTCGCGATGCTGGGCATCGACCGCCTCGGTGCCGTTGCCGTTCCGTGCGCCGATCAATTGCGTTATCGCGACGTGCTCTTCCGGGCGAATCACAGCGGCGCGACCACGATCGTCGCGCATCGCAGCAATCGCGAGGAGATGGATCGCATGCGCGGCGAGGCAAAGACGCTGCACCGCTACCTGCTGATCGGCGAGGACGCCCCAGGCTGGGAACGCCTGGACGCGCTCGCCGAAGGGAGCCTCCCATTCGCCGGAACGCCGACCAAGAGCTCCGATTGGGCGTATGTCGTCTACACGAGCGGCACGACCAAGGAGCCGAAGGGCGTCGTCCACGATCGCGCCTATCAATACGCCAAGCGCATGCAGGCGCACTTCTGGCTCGACGCACGCAGCGGCGACACGGTATGGTGCTCGTCGGCGACCGGTTGGGCGAAATCGCTGTGGAACGTCTTGATCGGCCCGTGGTCGCGCGGTGCCGCGACGGTGATCCACGAAGCTGCGTTCAAGCCGGAGGAGCGCCTCGACCTCGTGCGCGCGCTAAACGTCACGGTGCTCTGCCAAGCGCCCACCGAGTACCGCCTGGAGGCGAAGCTCGACGACCTCGGCGTGCGCTGGCAGCTGCCGGCGCTGCGCCACTGCGTCTCCGCCGGCGAGCCGCTCAACCCGGAGGTGCTGGCCCGCTGGCGCGATGCCTTCGGCCTTACGATACTCGATGGGTACGGGCAGACTGAGAACTCGCTGCTGGTCGCGAACCTGCCCGGCGACGACGTGCGCCCCGGCTCGATGGGCCGGCCGACGCCGGGACACGATGTCTGCGTGGTCGACGAGGACGGCGAAATCTGCAAACCGGGCATCACCGGTGATATCGCTCTGCGCGGCGAGCCGCCGACGCTCTTCAAAGGGTACCTGCACGGCGACGAGGAGACCCGCGCCTCGCATCGCGGTCCCTGGTATCTCACCGGCGACCGGGCGTCGGTGGATAGCGACGGCTATTTTTGGTTCGTCGGACGCGCCGACGACGTGATCGGCTCCGGAGCCTACCGCATCGGGCCCTTCGAAGTGGAGAGCGCGCTGTTGGAGCACCCCGCGGTCGCGGAGTCCGCGGTGGTCGGCAGCCCCGATGCCGACCGTGGAAACGTCGTCAAGGCGTTCGTCGTGCTGCGCGAAGGCTACGCCGGCGACGAGCGTTTGGTCCGCGAGTTGCAGGAACACTGCAAACGCGTCACCGCACCGTACAAGTATCCACGCGAGATCGAGTTCGTAACCGAGCTGCCGAAGACGCGCTCGGGCAAGATTCGGCGCGTCGAACTTCGCCAGCTCGAACTCCGTCGCAAGGGCGCGAGCTCCGCCAGCGGTTACGCTTGACCGTCAGGCGGTTTACGACCGATCGCTGCAAAAAGACCGAAGGCGCAGTAGAACTCGCCGCGGCCCTGCGCCGCAAGCAGCTCGCGCACCCACTCGTCGGCCTCCTCACCGCCGACGGCACCCGATTCCTTGGCAAACTCGACCGCCTCGTCGAGTAGGAGCGCGTAGGCCGCGCCAAACGGCAGCGTCACGAAAAACGGCGTGACTGCGACCTCGCCGAAGCCGGCGCGTTTGAGCGTGGCATACTGATTGCGGCCGGCCCAACCGTTGGCGAGGCGGTCGGCGAAGGCGTTGAGGATGCGCCTGGTTGCGGCCCGGCCGGCGCCGGCGACGACGAGCGTCTCCCAATCCTGATCGAGCAGCAGCACGCGGCCGCCGCGCGCGAGCACGCGAAAGGATTCGCGCGCAGCCGCGTCCGGCTGACGCAGATGTTGAAAGACCCGCTCGGCGCGCACCGCGTCGAACGACGCATCGTCAAACGGCAGCGCATCCGCCGGCGCGAGGAGGAACTCGACGTGAGGCGGGCCGCCGCGACGGCGCGCTTCGTTTACCATCGCGGAACTCGCATCGACGCCGACGCAACGCCCCGAGGGACCCACGATCTCGGCGACGGCGCGTGCGTCGTCGCCGGTTCCGCACCCCACGTCCAGCACGCGCATGCCCGTGGCGATCCCGAGCGCTACGTAGCTGGCGCGTTTGCCTTCCGCAGCGATGCGGGCGGCTTCGTCGAGATAGCCGATCAGATTGCGCGAACGGTGCACGTCCGCGTCGCTGAACGGATGCCCTACATCTTCCTGCGCGGTTTGATCACCTCGTCGAGTATGTCGGGCTTGCCCGGTATGCGCTGGAGATGCGGGTACCGGGGGCCGCCGCCGTATGCGATCGAGATCGTCCGGTAGGCATTGCCGTGCTCGACCAGCAAGACGATCGGAGCGTGAGACGTATGCGCTTCCTT
>JAJXWN010000042.1 GCA_021781595.1 bacterium
ATCCGCTACGCGCTCGAGCGATGCGAGCAGCGCCGCCGCGTCCGCGTCGCCGACGACCCCGCCGCCTCGCAGCGCAAGCACGTGCGCGCGCGAGCACGCAACGTCGAACGGCGCCAAGACGAGATCCTCTTCGAGCGACGATCCGAACGCAAGCAGCCCCGCATCAGGCGGCCCGTTAAAGCGCCCGCCCCACTGTAAATCCTCCCCGGTCATCTCACCCAGCAACCCCGCAACCCTATCACCGTATCACCCCATCACGTTATCACTCTGTCACCCTGAGCCTGTCGAAGGACGGGCGAAGGGCGGAGCACCCGCGCGTGTACTTCCAGCGCGAGCCCGTGTAAGGTAATGAAGCCTTCGGACGCGTGATGATCGAACTCGTCGCCGGCCCCGTAGGTTGCGAGTGCCTCCGCATAGAGCGCGAACGGCGAGCGCACGCCGGTAGCCGTTGCGGTGCCCTGGTGCAGACGCAATCGCACCTCACCGGTCATGCGCGAAGCGAGAGAGGCGTTAAACGCGTCGAGCGCGCCGCGCAGCGGCGACATCCATAATCCATCGTAAACTAATTCGGCGTACTTCTGGTCGCAGCCGGCCTTGAAACGCAGTTCGTCGCGCGTCAGTACCAGCCGCTCGAGCGCGCGGTGCGCCGTAATGAGCGAGATCGAGCCCGGGCATTCGTAGACTTCCCGCGACTTGACTCCGATCACGCGGTCTTCCATCAGATCGATCCGTCCCACTCCGTGCTTTCCCGCGAGCGCATTCAGATGCGCCACGAGCGCGTCGCTCGCTAAAGCGCCTACGTGCGGCACGCCGTCGGCGAACGCGATCGTGATATCGTCGGGCTCGGCCGGGCGCGCGCCCGCCGGAGCGGTCCACGCGTATGCGTCTTCCGGCGGCGCGTTCCACGGATCTTCCAATATGCCCGCCTCGATCGAGCGGCCCCAGAGGTTCGCGTCGACGGAGTACGGCTTCGCCTGCGTGTGCGCGATCGGAACGCCATGCTCGTTGGCAAACGCAATCGCGTCGGGGCGCGAGAGCGGCTGCTCGCGCAGCGGCGCGCGGCAGCGCAGCGATGGATCGAGCGCGCGTACCGTCAAGTCGATGCGAACTTGGTCGTTTCCTTTTCCCGTGCAGCCGTGTGCTACCGTTCGCGCGCCATACCTATGCGCCACGTCGACCAACAGCTCGCCGATGAGCGGGCGTGAGAGCGCAGCAGAAAGCGGATAGACGCCCTCGTAGAGCGCGTTGGCACGCAAAGCGCGTAGCGCGAAATCCTCGATGAACCGTGACTTCGCGTCGACGAGCAGAGCCTGAGCGGCGCCCAGCGCAAGGGCCTTGCGCCGAACGGCTTCCAGCGCAGCGGGCGCGCCGCCGCCCGACGTCGCGCCATCGCTCTCTCCCAAATCCGCGGTGAGCGCGACGACGTCGTAGCCGTCCAAAACGAACCGCTTGAGCAGTACCGACGTGTCCAGACCGCCGGAGTAGGCGAGGATGATTTTTTCGTGGTTCATTGGTTCTCCCGTAGGTCGTTGAAGCGTTGCATGACGACCGGCATCTCCGCCGCGGAACGCACGATTGCCAAGATCGTATCGTCGCCGCCCAGCGTTCCGACGATCTCCGGCCAGGCGGCTTCATCGATCGCGGCCGCGACCATCATGGCGTGGCCGGGCGGGGTACGCAACACGATGAGGTTGACGCTTCCCGCCACCGACGTTACGAGCTCCGCGACGGCGCGATGGAGCCGGCTCGCAAAACTCATCGTGCTGCCGGGGACGACGTACTTGAACTGCGGCGCGCTGCCGCCGGCATCGCGCAACGGCACCTTTACCAGACCAAGTTCCTTGATGTCGCGCGAGATCGTAGCCTGCGCCGCATCGAACCCCTGCTGCTCGAGCAGGAGAGCGAGTTCTTCCTGCGATCGCACGGGCCGGGTCGCGACGAGCGTCAGGATGGCTCGCTGCCGCCGTTCTTTCATAGAGGAATACCTCGTAGATCGGTCAGGAGCGCGGCTAGCAGTGCCTTCTGCGCGTGCATTCGATTTTCGGCCTGCGTGAAGACGACGCTGCGCGTTCCCTCGATGACTTCATCGGTGACTTCCTCGCCGCGGTGCGCCGGCAGGCAGTGCATGAAGATCGCATGCGGTGCGGCGTGCGCGAAGAGCGCTTTGTCAACGCGGTACGGCGCGAGTACGGCGCGGTTGCGCTCCGCCAGCGCCTCCTCGCCCATCGAGGTCCAGACGTCGGTGTATACGACGTCGGCCCCGCGGACCGCGCGCACCGGATTAGCAAAGGCGCGCGCACCCCCGCCATACGGCTTGCCCAAGCGTTTGAGCCAAGCAAGGAACGACTCACTCGGGCGATGCGAGTTCGGTGCGCCAAAGTGGACCGTCGCACCGGCCAGCACTGCGGCTTCGGCCAACGATATGGCAACGTTATTACGCGCATCGCCGACGTAGGCAACGCACAGGCCGGCTAACGTTCCGAAAGACTCCTCGATCGTCAGCATATCCGCAATCGCCTGGCATGGGTGCGCCGCCGCCGAGAGGCCGTTGATCACCGGGACCGTCGCCGCTTCCGCGAAACGCGCGAGCGGTTCGTGCGCGTGCGTGCGGATGACGATAGCGTGGGCGTAACGCGAGAGCACGCGCGCTGCGTCTTCCGGCGTCTCGCGCGAACCGATGGAAAACTCGTTCCCCTGCGCGAAAACGACGTGCCCGCCAAGTTGCGTCATCGCGACCTCGAAGGAGACCCGCGTCCGCAGGCTCGGCTTCTCGAAGAGCATCGCGAGCGTCTTGCCGCGCAGGAGCGCCAACTGCTCGTTCAGGCCCCGCCCTTTCAGATAAGCAGCCAAGCGGAGGATCGCGGAGAGTTCCTCTGCCGTCACGTCGGAGACGCGGAGGAAACTCCGTCCTTGCAGCCGGGGAGCTGGCGCCACTGCGTACATATGCTGTATATTTATGCATATTGCGCATAATCTTGCAAGGGGTAAGCGTGCTTCTGGTCATAAAATACGGCGGGAACGCCATGGGCACCACGGCGGACGAAGCGCTCCTCAAGGAGCTGACCCTGCTCGTAGGGGCCGGCCACGAGCCGGTGGTCGTCCACGGCGGAGGCCCCGAGATCGACAGCGCGCTCGCCGAACGCAAGGTGCCGACCGCTCGCGTCGACGGCCTGCGCGTCACCGATGCCTCGACGCTCGTTATCATCGAAGCGGTCCTCTGCGGCACGCTCAACAAACGGCTGGTCCGTGCCTGCCTGCAGCACGGTATACCGGCCGTGGGCATATCCGGACAAGACGGCGGCCTCGTGCGAGCGCGGCGCGCGCGCGCTCGCGGCGGCGACGATCTGGGCTTCGTCGGGGAGATCGTCTCGGTCGAACCCGCGCTCCTGCGCGTGCTCTCGAACGGCGGCTTCGTGCCCGTCGTGGCGCCGCTCGCGGTCGCGCTCGACGCGGCACACGCATATAACCTGAACGCCGATACCGCAGCCGGCGCCATCGCGGGGGCGTTACAGGCGGATGCCTTCGTCGTCATCACCAACGTCGCGCGCGTCTTGCGCGATCTGAGCGACCCCGGCAGCGGCATCGACACCCTCTCGCTCGAGCAGGCACGTGCCTTCGCCGAATCGGACGGCTGCCGGCAAAGCATGCGCCCAAAGATTCTCGCTGCCGTCGCCGCCGTTGCCGCAGGCGCGCGCGCGAGTTACGTCTGCGCTGCCGGTCCGGGCGCGATCGCTCGCGCCCTCGCTGGAGATGCGACGGTCATCGCAGCTTGACGCGCGACCGGAATCGATGCTATGGTGTGCAAAATGTTTCGGCTTAGCATGCGAATGTCTGGTCTTATGTGCTGCTCGCAGATGCGCGCGGCGCGGGCGGTTTTTGCATAGGCGAGACTCGAAACGAGATCATCGACTGTGACTAAAAAGCCCCTCGCCGCTTACGGCGAGGGGCTTTCGTTATGGTACGCTTTTCCATCTGGAACAACCCAACCTCGCACGAAGCTCCGGCATCGCAGGCATCGCCTGCGGACTCATTGCCGGGATAAGGAACGCACTATGTCCCCGACACTCGAAGGGCAGCAGCCCAGACGATTCGACACCGTCGCGATTCACGGCGGCCACAGCGGCGACCCGACCACCAAAGCGCGCGCCGTCCCGATCTACCAAACGACCTCCTATACCTTCGACAACGCCGATCATGCCGCACGCCTCTTCGCGCTCGAAGAGTTCGGCAATATCTACACCCGCATCAACAATCCCACGACCGACGTCCTCGAACAGCGCCTCGCTCAGTTGGAGAACGGCGTCGCCGCGCTCGCCGTCGCGAGCGGTCAGGCCGCTAATCTGTACGCTATTCTGAACCTGGCACGGGCCGGTGATCACATCGTTTCGTCCGCTTCGCTCTACGGCGGAACCTACAACGCTTTCGCCTACACGCTCCCGCGCTTCGGCATCGGCGTAGACCTCGTGGACTTCGACGACTTGGCGCGCGTTCGCGCCGCCGTCGCGCCGAACACCAAAGCGATCTTCGCTGAATCGATCGGCAACCCGAAGATCGACGTGCTGGACCTCGAGGGTGTGGCCGCCATCGCGCGCGAGTTCGGCATTCCGCTCATCGTCGACAACACGCTCGCGACCCCGTACCTGCTGCGGCCCATCGAGTACGGTGCGAACGTCGTCGTACACTCGGCGACCAAGTTCATCGGCGGGCACGGCACCGCCATCGGCGGCGTTATCGTTGATGGCGGAAACTTCGACTGGAGCGCCAGCCCGCGCTTCGCCGATTTCGTCGAGCCGGATCCCTCGTACCACGGCATCCGCTATCACGCGGCATTCGGGCAAGCCGCGTATGCCGTGAAGGCACGCGTGCAGCTGCTGCGCGATGTCGGCGCGGCGTTATCTCCCTTCAACGCCTGGCTGCTCCTGCAAGGCCTCGAAACGCTAGGTTTGCGCGTCGAACGCCATTGCGCGAACGCCCAAACCGTCGCCGAATACCTCGCCGCGCATCCCAAAGTCGCCTCCGTCGCGTATCCCGGCCTTGCGGGTCACGGCTCCAGCGCGCGCGCCCGGAAGTATCTTCCCAAAGGGCAAGGCGCGATTCTCACCTTCCGGATTCGCGGCGGCGAGGCCGCCGCTAGACGCTTCATAGATCGCTTGAAGCTCTTCTCGCTGCTGGCCAACGTCGGCGACGCGAAGTCGCTCGTCATCCATCCGGCGACGACGACCCACCAGCAACTGAGCGAGCGGGAGCGCCTACGCAGCGGCATCGACGAATCGACGGTCCGTCTCTCCGTGGGTATCGAAGATTCGCACGACATCGTCGCCGATCTGGCGCAAGCATTGGGCGATGACTGAAACCACGATCGACGTCGGCCGCCTCGACCTGGTCGAAGGCGGCCGTCTAGGCGGCGTGCGCCAGCACGCAACCTGCTACGGCACTCTGAACGCCGGCCGCAGCAACGCCGTATTGGTTCCTCACGCGTTGACGGGCAACAGCCGGGTCGCAGAGTGGTGGAAGGGGTTGATCGGTGAGGATCGCCTGCTCGATCCGCGCCAATGGTACGTCATCGGCATCAACGCGCTCGGGAGTTGCTACGGTTCGACGGGTCCCGCTTCGGCGGCTCCCGACGGCTCACCGTACGGATCGCGCTTCCCCCAGGTCACCGTGCGCGATATCGTGCGGGCACAGACGCACGCGTTGGAACGGCTCGGCGTCGAGCGCCTCGCGCTCGTCATCGGCGGGTCGCTCGGGGGCATGCAGGCGCTGCAGTGGGCGGTGGATTTTCCCGAGCGCGTCCGAAAGGCGATCGTCATCGGTTCGCACGATCACCAATCGGCGCTGGGCATCGCCCTCAACGCGATCCAGCGCGACTGCATTCTGAACGATCCACTTCATGGCATCAGAACCGCGCGCAAAGTCGCCATACTCACCTACAAGAGCGACGCGCTCCTACGTCAGCGTCACGGGCGCAACACCGACCGAACCGGCCGCCATCGCTTCGACGTCGAGGGGTATTTGGAACACCAAGCCGATCTTTTCGAGCGGCGCATGGACCCGGCCAGTTACGTCGCGCTCACCCGCGCGATGGATTCATTCGACGTCCGCCTCTGTCATCCCGAGCCCGTCGAAGGACGCGCGACGCAGAATAAGCCGGCGCTACGTTTCGTCGGGATATCTTCGGACTGGTTGTTTCACCCGAGCGACGTGCGCGCGGCGGCCGGACACTTCGCCGCGTTGGGTTTCGACGCTCGTTATCTCGAGCTCCAATCCGAGCACGGCCACGATGCCTTCCTCGCAGAGCCGCAAACGCTCGCGGCGCTGTTAGCAAACGAGATCGCGCGGCCGTAGCGAATTTCGCGCCGGGCTTGCCTTCATCTCTGCTCGCCGCGCGCGTCTTCGAACGCCGCGCGCAGCGGCGCGGCGTCGCCCGCCCGCAGCGCGTCGGCCGCCTCCAGCAGCGCCCGCGCGAATGCGCGCATCTCGTCTTCGACGTTCGCGCTATTGTACCGGAGGATCTCACCCCAAATCGCATACGGAGAGCGCCCCAGGCGCCGTAGTTCGCGCGCCGCAGGGCCGCATGCGGCATCGGCGCTGCCGGGCGGAAGCGACGCGTTGACGCGCTGCGCGAAGAGCGTAGCGCAGATCTGCGGCAAGTGCGACGTAAGGGCCACGCGCCGGTCGTGCTCCCGTGCATCGATCGCGACGGGCGTTGCACCGAAGCCGGCGATGAAAGTGGCTGCGCGCCCGTCCATCTCGGTGTCGTGCGAGGGAACGTAGAACCACGTTCGCCCTTCGAAGAGCGCCGCACGTGCGGCGGATGCTCCGCTGCGTTCGCCGCCCGCCATCGGATGCGTGCCAACGAAGCCAGGCAGCCCTCGAGACGCCGTCATCACTGGTACCTTTACCGATGCCACGTCGAGGATCAGCCGCGCTCGAGCGGGCGGCGCCTCGCGCAATGCCTCGAGCTCCGAGAGCGTCGCTTGCAGGTACGGCGCGAGCACGACGACGTCGCTGCGCGCGTAGAGCTCGGCGCGCGTCACGCCTGCGTCGATCGTTTCACACGCGGACGCCTCGGCCACCGCAGCCTCCGACACGTCGTAACCCAACACGTGCCAGCCGGTCGCCCGCGCGCGCAGCCCGATCGAAGCCCCGATCAGACCGGTCCCGACCACTCCGAGAACCGGCGCGGTCATGACGGTGCCTGCGTGAGGTCCGGCCGCAGCCCAACGGCGCCGTCGAGATAGACGTGCCGCACCTCCAGCTGACCGCGTTCCGTATTCACGTGCATCAGTACGCGGATGCAGCGGGGCAGCGCTCCGGCAACCTCGACCTCCGTGAAGTGCAGCATCGGAACATGCGCCCACCCGAGCTCCCGAGCGCCTCGTGCCGGAAACTGCGCGTGAAGATCCGCCGTCACGCTGAAAAGCACCGACGCGATCTCCTCGAGATCGATATCGTTGCGCGCCACGATCTCGCGCAGAAGTCGCTTGGTCGCCACGACGATCGCCTCCGCCTCGTCGCGCTCCACGGTAATCGCGCCGCGGATTCCCCGAACGACCGTCATCGTTCCGTCACGGGGCTCGGGATGGGAATCCGTCCCAATTCCGCTACGATCTCCGCGAAGTCGTCGAAGGTCAACGCCTGCTCTTTGTCGCTCTTGGCCTCGGCGGGATTGGGATGCACCTCGACCAGCAGGCCGTGCGCGCCGACGGCCTTGGCCGCACGGCACAGCGGGGCGATCCAACGCCGGACTCCGACGCCGTGACTCGGATCGACCAGCACGGGCAAGTGCGAGCGTTCGCGCAGAACCGGCACGGCCGAAAGGTCGAGCGTGTTGCGCGTCGCCGTCTCGAAGGTACGGATACCGCGTTCGCAAAGGATGACGTTCGGATTGCCTTCGGCCAGGATATACTCAGCAGCCCCCAGGAGCTCGTCGATCGTCGCCGAGAGCCCGCGCTTGAGCAACACGGGATGCCCGGTACGTCCCACGGCCTTGAGCAGATCGAAATTCTGCATGTTGCGCGCGCCGATCTGCAACACGTCGATCTGTGATGCCATCCGCTCCACCTGATCGATCGTCATCACCTCGCTTACGGTCGGCATCCCGGTCGCACGTCCCGCCTCGGCGAGCAATGCGACGCCGTCCCACCCGAGCCCTTGGAACGCGTAGGGACTCGTGCGCGGTTTGAAGGCGCCGCCGCGCAGCATCACGGCGCCGCGCCGCTCTACCGCGTGTGCCGTCGCGAGAATCTGCTCGCGCGACTCCACCGAACATGGCCCGGCAACGATTACGAACTCACCATCGCCGATGCGCACGCCGCCGATCTGCAACGTGCTGCCCTCCGGGCGCGCGGCTCGTGAGACGCGCGGCAACGCCGCATCCGGTGCAACCGACGGCTTCCGAACGTGCCGCGTCTCCGCTATCCGCTCCACGGTCGCACGCACCGGTCGATCGTTCGCGCCGATCGGTGCGCCTACGTGCGCGTCGTAGCTCCCAAGTACGACCAGCGTCTTCGCGTCGCGCTTGATGGCGGCAAGCGCCGTCGCCACGGCCGCGTCAGCGGCGTCGCCGTCGAGATCGGCGTAAAAAGTGTGTTCGGTGCCGTGTCCGAGGCGCGGCTTCGACTCCAGTTTGCTCACGTTTACGCCACCCTGCGCGAGATGCCCCAAGCAGCGCGCCAGCGCGCCCGGCGCGTCCTTCAGGCTGAATATCAGCGAAGTCTTGCGCCGCACCGCCGGCGCGATCTGTTCGAGCGGGCTGCCCTCGCGCAGATGCGGCGCGCGGACGATGAGGAACCGCGAGTACGCGCGGGGATCGTCGGCGCAGTTCGCGGCGAGTTCGATCAGATCGTACATCTGCGCTGCGGCGGCCGGAGCGAGCGCCGCGATAGCCGGATTCCCACTGCGTGCGACCTCGCGCGCCGCGACACCGGTATCCTCGCACGGAATCGCGCGCGCTCGGCTGAGGCCCCCCAAGAACTTGCCGCATTCCGCAATCACGAGCGGATGCGCGAGCACCTCACGCACTCCCTCGAGCGCCGCCTCGCGCACGCCCAGCAAGCGGTGATCGGTTCGCCACAGCACTTCCTCGAGGGGCACAAGAGCAAACTCGGCGACCAAATCGTACGCCTCGCGTACCGTGCCGCCGATCGCGTTTTCGATCGGGATCGCGCCCACCTCGGCACGCAAGCCGGCGACCGCCGTCGCGACCGCTCGATAACTCGGCACGCCGAGCGTCTGCGCGTCGATCGCGCGCGCGCGCAGGTAGTGGTCGGCGACCAACTGCGAGTACGCTCCGTCGACACCCTGGTAAACCGCGACCATCACCGTTCAACCTCCAAGAAGAAAGCACGAAAAAACCCTCGCCGGATCGGCGAGGGCCTGCGAAACCGGGTGCTCTATCCCGTTATGCGCAAACGAACCCTAACCGACCCGGCGGGCGGCAAAAGTAGTAATAATACGCAGACGCGAGCGAGCGATTCGTCAACATGTGCTGCCATAGAACCACGAATCCAGCGCTCTGTCAAGCTCGACCGCACTGCGGCCGCAGTACACAGCATTTTGCAGAAGGAGAGCGTGGAACTACCGCAGCCCAGAAAGACCTGACCCTGGCGCCCCTCAGGAGAGATCTGAGGTTTTATGGCTGTATTTTATTTTCGAGCAGAATTTCGGAGGGGCTTGTTACCTGCTGCCGTAGATATCGCGCAACAGTGTAACCGCGAGTTCTGGTCGGGGTGCTGCACAATTCGGGCAGTACTGATTCTGGCCCGAAACGTTCAACCAGTAGCCGTCGGCTATCGGGAGCACGGTCTTGTAAGCGTTGTACAGTTGTTGAGCCGAGACGCTCTGGCCGTCAGGGCCGGTTGCGATGCCGATGTAGACCTTCACATTTGGATTAGCTTGACGAGCCTGCCGGGCCGCGGTCGTGGCGAAGGAGACAAACTCGCTCAAGTTCGGCTCAAGGTACTGCGCCTGGATGTCCACGACATCGGCGTATTTGGCTGCGCCGCCGGCGAGGTTCCGCTCCAGGTAAGTATCGTGTGTGTTGTTATGCCTGACAACTCCGACCGCTCTAACGATGTCGGGCGCTGGGGCGCTGATGAATACCATGCCGTGGGCATGGACGAGATTCGCTGTCATGTGCTCGTACATGTCTGGATGCTGCTGCTCAGTAGGCGGCGTCATTGGCCAGTGTTCATTGTCGTACATTACCGCCTTGTACTTGCCGGGGAGCGTGTGGTTCGCGAAAGCTGCTTCGATCTGCTGGTAGCTTTGGAAAATGATGAGCGGCACGCCGATAGAGCTAGCAGGATTACCGAACACATACGTCCGGTTGTTGTTGAACGCTGTGTTGATCAGATTAGAGTTGGCGCCATGAGCTTTGAACTTATCGAAAGTGTAGGCTCCGATGATCCAGCCTTGGTACTGCTGTCCGAACGCCTGGGCACTGCTGCTCAGGGACGGGGTGCCCGCGGCCTGCGCGGACAGGGAAGCAAGGGCCATCAAAACGGCGAGCACTGACGGTTTCATGGAAGTATGCATGGCCTTCGATCTCTAGCTAGGTCTCATCCATATGGGAGCGCTCAAGAGATTGAACCCTTGCGCTCCTGAATCTTGAACCCCGTACGCCAGGCTTTGTTCCGCACCACATAGTCTTCCCTGCGCCCGTTTCTTGAGTGGTGTGGGCTAATGGCGTCCCCTGAAGCCTCGCCGGGGGCCGGGTACAACGATCCTCACCGCCTGCAATGCCGTGCGGTGGGCAGGGTGGACGCGCCCTTGTCGGTCGCTGCGCATTGATCGTGGAGCGCTGGCTTCGCTCTTTCTAGCTGCTACTAAATCGTCAGAGACTCGAGTCGGTTGAAGGGGCGGCGTGCCGATTGACACGCGGCTCCTTCGTTTCAGTAAGCAAGGTAGACGGTAGGGATTGCCCACTCGACGATGCCGCGCGCTCGACGACGACGCGAGTTCACGGGCGTTCGTAAACCCACCGCATGATGCCGCCCGCAAGTACGCGGTGCTCGAGCGGATGGAGACGTTTGAGGATCGCCCCCTCGTCCTCTTCCAGACCGATGCGCAGCGGTTTGCGAACGAGGACCCGTCCGCGATCGGCATCGCGAGCCAGCTGGTGGGCGCTCGCGCCGGTCCACGGGCTGCGCGCCCGGATCGCGTCCGCAAGCGCGTGCGCTCCGCGAAACGCCGGTATCGTCGAGCCGTCCGCCATCCCGACGCGATCGCGCCGCTGATCCAGCGGAAGGAACGCCGGGTGGATGTTGATCGCGTCACCGTACCGCTCGACGAACGCGTCGTCGAGCAGGTGCATCCAGCCAAGCAGCAGCACGAGTTCCGGATCACTGCGTTCGACCGCCTCCAGCAACCGTGCGTCGTACTCCGCGCGCGACTCGCCGGTGCGGTCGCGAATGAGCGTTACCACGTTTTCGACGTTCGCATAGCGGGCGCGCTCGATCGCGCCCGCCCGAGCGCGGTTGCAGAGCAGCGTCGTAATCACGAGCGGTAAGCGTCCGGATCGCGAGCCGTCGAGTACCGATTGGAAGTTGGTGCCGCCGCCCGACGCAAGCACCGTGGTACGGTATCGGCGAGCTTGCCACCGTTTCTTCTCAAAACGCTCGACCACGCTCGCCCCGGAATGTGCAGCGTAGTACTCCACGAGCTTCTCTTCGCCAACAGCCGGGATCAGCGCATACGCGTAGCCGCATTCGCGAAGCGACGCAAGCGCGGCGACGAGCAGGTTCGGGCCGAGAGAGGAGCCGCGAAAATGCGGATCGACGCCGAACGGTCCGAAAATCCCGACGTCTGCGCGCGCCCCCCAACCCCGCAGCCAGGCAAACCGCAACCCGCGCGGATCGTACGCCGCGAAGCCTGCGATATCGACACCCGCGCGAGCGATCGCGCTCTTGCCTGCAAACGCTTCGGAACTCCACGTCCCGCCGAAGACGTCGTCCAGCCACGCGAGAAAGCGGTCCTCCGGCGCCGGCCCTCGTTCGACGCGCAAGCCCGCGGCTTCGATGGCGTGCAACGAACCTGCGAGAGCCTCGGCGCTGAAACGCGGGTCGCGCAGATCGACCGCGAGATTGACCATCTCCTCCACGCGCTATGCTCGCGCCGGATGAACGGTAACCTTAGGCTCTCCGCTCTCGCGCGCTTCGATCCAGCCGATCGCGCGCGCGCCGGGAACGGCAGCGAGCGCCTTCGGCGCATCCGCAAGCGATACGACCAGCGTATACCCGATTCCCATGTTGAAGGTGCGGTAGCGCTCGTCGTGCTGCAGTCTCCCGCGTGCGCACAACTCTTGAAGGAGCGGCGGAATCTCCCAGCGCGACTGTTCGAATACCGCTTTGACGTTTGACGGCAGCGTCCGCGGCACGTTCTCGAGGAGACCACCGCCCGTGATATGTGCCATCACCTTTACCTTCGCCACCCGTTGCATCGCGCGCACGGCATCGTAATAAGAGGGATGCTCGGCCAGGAGCGCCTCGCCGTACGTGCGCCCGTCGAACGGCTGTTGCCATTCACGCGCCGGGATCAGTTCGCGCGCCAGGGTGTAGCCGTTGGTGTGGAGCCCGACCGAGGGCAGGCCGAGGAGCACGTCGGTGGGCGCGACGTCTGCCGGTTTCGGCACGCTCTCGATATCGACCATGCCGACGATCGTGCCGGCCAGATCGAAATGACCCGGCGCGTACAGGCCCGGCATCTCGGCGGTCTCCCCGCCGAGCAGCGC
>JAJXWN010000261.1 GCA_021781595.1 bacterium
TATGCACGCAAGGTCAGATTGACGCGCTGCCGGCGCGACCTCCGCAAGCGTGCGTGCGGCCCACACGGGTCGCCCAGCACGGCGGCATTTAGCCGCTTGCCGAAAGACCCGCGGCCCGGTGCCCTGCGTAGACCGGAGTGAGCCAACCCGCGTACGACGGTACACCGTTACGCACCACGCGACCGTAATACTCGGCAAGTTTGCGCGCGACCGGGCCGATCGTTCCGTCTCCGACGAGACGGCGGTCCACCGATTGCGCGTGCACGATGCCCGCCGCGGTACCGGTGAAGAACACCTCGTCGGCGGCGTAGAGCTCGCTGCGGTCGATGGCGCGCTCGACCACCTCCAAAGCGAATTCGCGTTGCGCGATTTCGACGATCGCGCGCCGCGTGCAGCCTTCCAAGACGTTTTGCGACGGGTCGGGCGTGTAGAGCACACCTCTCTTGACCAAGAATATGTTCTCGGCCGATCCCTCGCTCACGTGGCCGTCCGCCGACAGCATGATCGCCTCGTCGAAACCGTTGGCGACCGCTTCGCTCTTGGCGAGCGCGCTGTTCACGTAGAGCCCCGTGATTTTGGCACGCGGCGGCGCGGCCGAATCGTCCGCACGGCGCCACGAGCTGGTCCCGGCCCGAAGCCCCTGCGCCGCATCGAGATAACGGGTGAAGGGTACGGGGACGATCGCGAAGGCGTCCGGCACGTTGTGCAACCGCACGCCGATATCCTCGGCGGATTTATAGATGCAGGGCCGTACGTACACGTCGGTCTCGAAATTATTGCGGGCGCAGAGTTCCGCAGTGATCTCGAGCAACTCATCAATCGTGTGCGGCAGCTGCATCATGAGTATCTTCGCGGAGACCGCGAGGCGTTCGTAATGCTCGCGCAACAGCAAGAGATAGAGTTCGCGATCCTCCGGAACCCAGAAACCACGGATGCCCTCGAAGCAGCCGGTGCCATATTGAAGGCCATGCGTCAACAGGCCGACTCGCGCGTCGCCGTACGCGCAGTAACGGCCGCCTGCGTACACGGTGGTGCTGCCTAAGTCCACGCCCTTCCAACCCCCCGTCGCCCCGGCGCAATCTCACACCCGGCAGCTTCCTGCGGCACGGGGAATGCCGCCTCCTGGCGAAGTGACCGCTATGATCCGAACGACGCTTCTCGCATCCGTCTTGGCCCTACTCTGTTCGGTCGCCGTTTTCGCAGCCAAGGCTCCCGGCATCTTACCGAGCGGCTGGCGGCTGGATCCCCCGGCCGGGCCGCTTGCGGCAACCGGCACCATGCCGCAGGGGCTCGCGGTCTCGCCCGACGGGCGGCTGCTGGCCGTCGTCGAGTCCGGCTTCAATCCACCGGCGCTCTCGTTGTTCGCGGCGCGCGGTCTGCGCGGCCTGGGTTCGATCCCGCTTCCCGGCGCCTTCGGCAAACCGGTTTGGATCGACGCCGCGCACGTCCTCGTGGCCGGTGCGAATGCCGATGCGTTCCTCGTAGTCGACGTAGCGCGGCGCACCGTGCGCGAGCACCGCATCGCCGCCGGTGCGTGGCCGGACGCGGTTGCGATCGCACCGGATCACGCCTTCGTCGCCGCATCCGACGACGGAGACGGCACCATCACGCTTGCCGCGTATCCGTCGTTCGGCGACCGGCGCTCGATCGCCGTCGGCCCGCATCCAGGCGACGTGCTCTTCTCGCACGACGGGGCGACGCTCTACGTTGCGATGCGCGGCGCGCGGACGGTCAAAGCGATCGACGTGGCCACCGGCACCGCGAGCGCGATTGCCGTCGGCTTGCATCCAAGCGCGCTGGCGCTCTCCGGCGACGGTTCGCGTTTGTACGTCGCCGAAAGCGACGACGACGCGGTCGGCGCGATCGACACGCGAACGGGCCGCCGCGTTGCCGAGATTGCCGTGGGGCTGCACGACGGGCGCCTCTCCGGGTACGGCGCCTCACCTAACGCGCTCTGGATCGGCTCGTGGCCGAACTCGCCGGTGTTCGCGAGCCTCGGTGCCGAGAACGCCGTCGCCGTGATCCGCAACGATCGCGTGGTCGAGCGTATTCCGACCGGCTGGTATCCCACCGGCGTCGCACTCGGCCGCGGCGACACGCTCTTCGTCAGCGACGGCAAGGGCGAAGGAATGCGCGCGAATCCGCAGTTCAACCCATACCTGCACCGCGACGCGGAATACGTTGCAACCACGCTGTACGGCTCCGTGCGCGCCATCCCGCTGGACGTGTGGCGGCACGCGCGCGCGCAAACCGCAGATGTCGTCGCTGCGGAGATGCCCACGTGGCATGCGCCTGCGATCTCTCACACCGTCGTCCGCCCGCACGGGCCGATTCGCCACGTCATCTACGTCATCAAGGAGAATCGTTCGTACGACCAGGTGCTCGGCGATCTGCGCGGCGCGGACGGCGATCCGCACCTGGTATGGTTCGGCGAGAACATCACCCCAAATCAACATGCGATCGCTCGCCGATTCGGCATCTTAGATCGTGCCTTCACCAACTCGCAGGTGAGCGCCGACGGCCACAACTGGACCGACGCTGCAATCGCAAACGATTACGTCGAACGTTTCTGGCCGGTGAACTACGCCGGGCGCAGGCGCCTGTACGATTTCCAGGACGGACTCGCCCCCGACGTACCGCACGCCGGTTACCTGTGGGATGCCGCGCGGCGCGCAGGGATCACGTACCGCGACTACGGTGAAGACGTCATCGCGCCAAAGGGGCTCGTCGGCCCGGCCA
>JAJXWN010000043.1 GCA_021781595.1 bacterium
CAACCCTGCATCCGACGTGACGACCGATCCGCGAAACTCAAGCATGATACGACGGTCGAAATCGGGTCTCAGAATGCCATCCTGAGCTTCACCGGTCGGGTTCGTCACTTTGGCGTTACAACATCAGTGCAAATCACTTGCTAAGTATAGCCAAATCGCAACGAACGTGCAGCAACTTTACGCGTTCATCCGGTGAATGCGGGCTTAAGCAGATCGCCCCGCCGTCCGCGAAACACGAAGAGGTGCCCGCAAAACGGGCTGCGCACCAGCGCGTTCTGCACCAGAGCGCTTAAGCCAGTGAAGCCTTTGCGCATATCCGTCACGCCAGCGGCAGGCCAAATGCGCGTGCCGGTTGGCACGCTCGTCTGCACCATGCTCATCGCTGCAACTCCGCAACCAGCGCGCAGATCAGCCCGGCGTCCAACGCGCCGGTTTCGATCCGTAGCATTGCGCCGGAGGCAAGCGTCAACGGCACGACACTCAAGGCGCTTGACGGTGCGCCGGAGGATGAGTGCGGCGCATGCGGTGCAGCAGTGATCGTCACCGGGAGAAACGTCGCGCTCGACGCGACGGGACGAGCACGCGCCCTCGGCTCCGCGTTGAGTTTACCAGCACGATAGAGCGCTTGCCATTGATAGAGACTCGTGCGGCTCACACCCTGCTCGTGCGCGATCATCAGAACCGATGCACCCGCGCGCAACGTGAGCTCGACGATACGGCGCTTCTCAGCGAGCGGCACGCGGCGGTGGGATCCCCGCCGATGCGGCGATTTCGATACTTCCATGAAGACCTCGCGACGGTACGAATGTTTTCTCTATCATCGCGAACACCAGACTACGAAGCAAGACGGTCTGGAACAGACGGTTACGGTCCCGCTGCGGTTTCGGCGAGTTCGTCCGCGTGTCGACCGGCATTACGGGACGACCTTCACGGTAAGGGTCATGTTCTGGTGCCCGGCTCCGCATAGGACCGCGCAATGGAGTCGGGGCGCGCGGTTCTGGATGTTCGGCCACGCTTCGAATGGGAGCGGCTCGATGAGCTTGCCGCGTATCTAGCCGGCTGCATTCTCCCTGGCGCCGGATAGACACTGGATGAATCGACTAGAAATCGTACTCGACCTGGAAGCGGTTGTACTTAAAGAGCGGCAGACCAGCCCTGGTCTGCGTGCGTTCGCCGTAGCGGTAGTGTAGAAGAAAGCCATGATAGGTGCCTTGCTCTATCTTCCCCAGGCGATACAGGGCGTCGAAGTCGGTCTCCGCAGTCAATTGTGCGAAAGCGGGATTGCCATAATTGTACCAGGCACGGCTCACGTAGCCAACAAAGTGCTTGTCGCTCGACGTGAAGGTCACTTGCATCTTGAACCCGGTGCCGGGGCTACGCCGGTCGACCATACCCTGCGTCGTCGAGGTAGTGAAGAGCGGGTCGCTGATATAGGAATCCGTGTACGGGCTGGCCCAGCCGCCATAGTAGATGTTGGTGGTACCGTCCCCGTTCGCCGTACAGTTACCGGTGCCACCGAACGGAAGCAGGTACGGCAACGAACCGGTTGTCATAGTCGCTGCGCCTGCGATGATGTTTCCCTTGCACGTGTAACCCGTCGGTAGTCTGATCGTGTCGGACTTCACAGGAATGCCGTCGTAGCCGAGAGTCACCAGCACATTCGGCGTCACGTTGACGCCGCCCTGAAGGCCGAACACCGTCGAGTTGATCCTGCCGATGACGGCCGAACCAGTACTGTTTTCACTGCCGAATTGCAAAGCAACGAACGGATTGAGTCTCCCACCGGAGAACGGATAACGCGCATCGAACCAGAGCAGGTTCGCGATGTTCTGCATTCCGTAGTAGTATGCGTTGGCCGTCAGATTCCTCGCGCCTGTGTAGCCGAGACGGCCGTAGAAAAAGCCGCTGGTTGAGATCGTTCGGCCGCCCGGCGCAAGCGTGTTGGCTGGAATTCCCGGCGAACCCGCCGGATAGCTCGTCAGGAGCGTCGACTGATCGAACACCGAGCTGGTGCGATCCTCCCAGCCGATGTAATCCGCCGCTTCAATCGTGAAGTGCCTGTTGAGCGCATAGCTGAAATCGGCGCCCTGGAAGGCTGCCGGCTTGATGCGCCCATCTGAGGCATTCGCCCATGGGGTGTTAATGATTTGGTTGCCGACCTTGCCGTAGAAGCCCGCAGCCTTGTATTGGAGATAGGCTTCGTACAGCGTGCTGAGCGCAAAGCCGGGAAGCGTATCGTCGGGATTCGTGCTCGGCGGTCTGTTGGATACGCAGGGCAAGCCTTTGGCGTGATCGGATGCCTGCGAGCAAGCACCGAGCGGATTGGCGTACAGGTACGAAGCGCCGGCCGAGAACGGCGAGTTGGCAAAGTCGTATTCGCCATGCAGGCTGACGCCGAGATTGAACGACTGCTGATTCGTCGAACCGCGACTGCCGCCTTGCGCCGAGTTGCTGGCGTTCTGGCGGGTGAAATCATAAGCGCGAACAAAACCGCCGAACGCAAATGGGTTTGATGTAGCCTTCGGTGTAGGCGAAGCTTGCGCAACGATCGCAGATACGGGTGTTGCCGGTGTTTTCGCGAGCGCGAACGACGTGCCCGCCGGCAGCATCACCGCAAGGGCCACGCTGAGACGGACGAGGCCAGTTGAGAGATTGGCTGACATCTAACTCTCCTAAGAATGCCCGCAGAATGCCCGCGTGTCGACCGGCATTACGGGACGACCTTCACGGTAAGGGTCATGTTCTGGTGCCCCGCTCCGCACAGGACCGCGCAATGGAGCACGTAGATGCCCGCTTTCTTGGACATCACGTCGATGCTGATCCATCTTCCCGGGACGATACTCGTGAGCGGGATTCCGAGTTGCTTGGACTCGATTCCGTGGACGCCACCGCTGGACGTCAGGCGCAGCTCCCGGCGTTCACCCACATAAAGGGTGATCGTGGAGGGCGTAAACGTCCAGTTCGACGCAACGATGTCAATGCTGGGATGTGCCGAACTCGGGGTTACGCTCATGAGTAACGCGATGATGGCTGCCGCGAGCGAGAGAGACCGGACTAGGAAGCGTTTCGTCATGACATCACCGGCTTGGGTGGAGGGAGCGTCGCTGGCCGGTTCTTCGTGTAGATGCCGAGTAGCCATACGATGCCCAAGTCGATCGCGACCAGCACGACAAAAACGAAGAAGCCGCGCGCGTATCCCGCCCGGGTTCCGATGGCGCCGGCGATCAAGCCCATGATCGGCGGAATGGCAAACCCCCCGAACGCCCCCAAGCCGCCGACGAGACCGGCTGCGCTTCCCACTGCGTGGGGAACGTATCGCGGGAGCAGTTTGAAGACGATGGCGTTCTGAAGGCCCATACCCAAGCCGATGGACAGCGTCGCGACGAGCGAAAGCATGAAATCCTGGGAAAGCGCTACACCCAGTGCCCCGATCCCGATGAGTGCGAAGTTTCCTTGCAGCGCATACGTGATCGGCAAACGGTCCGCGAAGATGCCCCCCAGCACCCGCACCAGCGAGGCGAGCACCGAAAAAGCCAGCGTCAGCAAGCCACCTTCGACGAGAGCCGTTTGATACATCGCGTGCCAGTAGGACGGCAGCCATGCGGTCAGCGCGAGAAATCCGCCGAACGACGTGAAGTAGAACGCGAGCAGCGCCCACGTCGCGGGCTCGCGGGAAGCCAGCCGAAACCCTTCCGAGGTGGATGACGCCGGGATCAGCTCTTGGCCCAAAGCGGCGAGTTGCCGTTCGTCGACCGAACGGCCTTGGCTGCGGAGTTGGAACCACGGCGCATCGGTAATTCCCACAGCATAGATCACCGTGATAACGGCGAGGAGCAGAAGCCAGCCGCTATACGCCGCAAACAATCCGAACGCGAGCACGGCGACCGGCAGAAGCCATGAGAAAAGCCCGGGAGCAATGTTTCCCAGTCCCGCGTAGATCCCGAGCGGCCCGCCCTGCCGATCGCGCGGGAACCAGTAGGAAACCTGCGGGATGCCGACTGAGAACGTGGCGATGCCGCAGCCGACCAGCATCCCTAAAACCAGCAGGACCGGATACATCCCGGCCATGCGATCGGGGTAGTGCGTCCGCAGGAGAAACAGAAGCCCGGCGACGCCCAACAGCGTCAAACTGAGCAAGACGAGAAACGGCCTGCGGCCTCCGGCCCGATCCACCCACGCGCCGAACGGAATCCGGAGCAGGGAACCTGTGAGACTGGCAATCGACGCAAGAATCCCGCCTTGCAGAGGCGTGAGGTGCATCAGAGCCGAGAATCTCGGCACGAGCGGGCCAAAGATAGCAACTCCCGCAAATCCGCCGAAGAAGCCCACCGTCGCCAGCCACAGCGCCCGGTTCTTGGTGCCGCGAATGAGGGGATTTTCAGAGCGGACGTTCATTGTCGTTCTCCTCTTTACGAGCTACAGCAAACCGGTCGCGCTACGGACGGGTCCCGCGACGATACCAGATGACAACCTGATATGGCCGCCACAGATACCCGATGGGTGCGGAGACCAGATGGACCAGACGAGTGAACGGGAAGAGCGCCACCAGCACGAAGCCTCCCACGATATGGAGTTTCACGAGCAACGGCAGTGCGCTCACCGCTTGGACGTTGGGCGAGAAGGTCACGAGCGACCATAGCCACGCGCCAGCCGTCGTGGGATACCAGAGGCCACCGAACCGGTAGAGAATGGCAGTCGCCGCACCGAGAACCACCTGTGCCAGCAACAGGACGAGCAGCACTACGTCCATCGGCATACTGACCGCCCGCACGCGCGCGGAGAGCAGCCGCCGCGCAAGCAGAGCGCCCAGACCGAAGATCGTCAGCAAACTCAATGCGACGCCAGTCAGTTCAATGGCATAGGTGCGGTTCCCCGAGAGCATATCGATCCACAATTGCGGGAAGAGCCATCCCACGACGTGCGCGGCGAGAATGAGGATGATCGCATAGTGCCACGGCACCGAGCCCCAAAAGAGCGTGGCACTTTCGAGGAACTGCGACGAGAGGCTCGAGTACGTGAAACGCGCGGTCACGAAGCGGTAGATACCGACGGCGACGGCGAGCCCAACGGCGAGGTACGGAAAAGCGACAAGCCAGAAGATCTCAGACATCGAGAGCACCGCCCATGGAAGCACACGCGAGTTGCGAATCCAGCATTGTCAGAAGCGTACGAAGCACGTCTTCGTACGGGTTCTGGCCGCTCTCGAATCCAGCGACCATCGTGCGGAGCGCTGGCACGACGAGCTCCGCAGTGATCTCTCGCACGAATTCCGCGTCTTCGCACGCCGCCGCGAAGAGTAAGATGACGGAGAGGTGATCGGGCAACTCGGCGAGGTTCGCGGCGAAATCGTTCGCAGCGTACGTTTCACGCAATTTGGCCATTAGCGCGCCGCGCTTAAAGCTCTCGCCGAAGAGATGATAGCCCACGTAGGGGCAGCAGACCGGGCTAAGATCGAATGTCGTGGTGTAGAGTTCTTGCACTCGCACCAACGGCTCGCGCTCGACGAAGGCGGCAAACTCGTCGAGCCTCGCACCGTGCGCGAGCCGCAAGCGCCGAAGTTGCTGTGGGAGAGCCGCCGTCGGATACTCGAGCAGATGAGCAAAAAGCAAGAGATCCTCTCGTTCGGCCATGATCATGCGCCTCGACGCGGCCTGGCGCGGGGACCGAAGCCCGTTTCACCCTTCTGCGCGAGCGGATCGCCGAAGAGCTCCTCCATGGCAGCTTCGCGCTGATATGGCGGGATGACGAACCGCTCGTCATACGTCGGGAGTGACGTGAGCCGAAAAATCGCCACAGCTTCCTCTTCCGTGAGACCGACGGCGTCGAGCATGCTCCCGGCCTGCGCCTGCGTGATGTCGCCGACGGTGCCAGCGCGCTTGTATGCACGAACGGCGATCAACCGGCGCAGGACGAGGCTCACCGGTTCGATGTCACCCGCAGAAAAAAGATTGGCGAGGAACCGCAGCGGCACGCGGGCGCTCTCGATGCTGCCGAAGAATTCGCGCTCGTCGATGTCGTAGGTCGCCTTCTTCATCGACGCCATCACCGGCAGCAGTGGCGGAATGTAGAACAGCATGGGAAGCGTGCGGAACTCGGGATGGAGAGGCAGCGCTAGATTCCAGCTCTTGACGAACTTGTACACCGGCGAACGTTGAGCTGCATCGATCCACTCGTCCGCTATGCCGTTCCGCTTTGCCTGCTCGATGACGTACGGGTCGAACGGATCGAGAATCATCTCGCGCTGCGCCTCGATCAGGCGGTTTGTCTGGACCTTGGCAGTGGCTTCGATCCGATCGGCGTCGTAGAGCAGCACGCCCAGATACCGAATGCGGCCGACGCACGAGTGAAAACACGCGGGAGCCTGCCCCGTTTCGAGTCGCGGAAAGCACAGGATGCACTTCTCGGACTTTCCGGTCGACCAATTATAGTAGACTTTCTTATACGGGCAGCCCGAAATGCACATACGCCAGCCCCGGCATTTGTCTTGGCTCACCAGCACCACGCCGTCCTCGCCGCGTTTGTAGATCGCTCCCATAGGACAGGCGGCCACGCAGCCGGGATTGACGCAGTGATTGCAAATGCGCGGAAGATAGAAGAACACCAATCGCTCGAGCTCCGTGAGCTGGCGGCGCTCTTCCTCACTGACGCCCTCGAGGTTCGGATCGTTCGCAGCGTAGATGGGTGATCCGCCGAGATCGTCGTCCCAATTCGGCCCCGCCTCGATGTTCATATATTCACCGGTCACGAGCGAAATCGGTCGCGCGGTCGGTTGATCGTCGCCCGCCGGAGCATCGAAGAGATCCTGGTATCTGTACGTCCACGGCTCGTAGTAGTCGTCGAGCTGCGGCAGACGCGGATTGTAAAACAGATTCGCGAGGGCGCCGCCCTTGCGCTGCAATTTCAACCGGAGATCGTCACCGTCGAGCTCCCAGCCCCCGCGATATTTCTCCTGATCTTCCCATAGCGTGGGGAAACCGGTGCCGGGCTTCGTCTCTACGTTGTTCCACCACATATACTCAGTGCCCTTACGATCGGTCCATACGTTCTTGCACGCGATGCTGCACGTATGGCACCCGATGCACTTATCGAGGTGAAAAACCATCGAGACCTGTCTGCGAACGTCCATCACCACTTCCTTACCAGGTCAGCTCCGGTAACTTGCGCACCAACGCCCACGTGTCCCGATTGACGCCCGTCGGCCCCCAATAATTGAAGGCGTACGTGAACTGCGCGTAGCCGCCCGCCATCAGGACCGGATTCAAACGCGTTCGCGTGAGGCTGTTGTGGCCGCCGGCACGACGGTTGCCGCGCAGCGGTGACTTGGGTATCGAAATCGTGCGTTCGGGAGAGTGGTAGTAGAACGCCACGCCCCGCGGAATGCGGGCGCTGACCGCCGACCTGGTGACGACGACGCCGTTGTCGTTGAAAACCTCAACCCAATCGTTGTCGACGATGCCGATCTCTGCCGCATCCTTGTCGTTGAGCCAGAACGGTTCCATGCCGCGCGACAGCGTGAGCATTCGCAGGTTGTCGTAGTACGTCGAATGGATGTGCCACTTGCCATGGGGCGTGACCACGTTGACCCTGATCGAAGAGGCCTGCGATTGCGTCTCTGCCATCTCACGTAGCGCGACGACGCCGGGCCGCGGCTTGTACGTAGGAAGCTGTTCGCCGAAATCAATGTACCAGTCGTGATCGAGATACAGGTGCTGCCGCCCGGTGAGCGTCCGCCACGGAACGAGCCGCTCGGTATTCAGGCAATACGCCGCATACGCGCGGCCGTTGCTCACCAAACCTGACCAGCACGGACTATTGAGAACGCGTCGCGGCTGCCGTTGAAGATCTTTAAACGTGTAGCGAACGTCGCGGCTAGACTCAGCGAGGTCAGTCAGCGTAAGCCCGATACGCTTCTCCTCCTCGGCGAAGGCGCGATAAGATACTTCGCCGTTGCACTCGGGTGAAAGACGTAGGATGGCGTTGGCCGCATCCTGCGCGTCGTCCAGCGAGGGATACCGCGCGCCCTGCGACTCGACGACCGGGCCGGTGCGCACCATCTCGTCGTAGAGATCGTCGATGGCATAATGAACGCCGTGCGCGCCCATACCGTCGCGGCGAGCGAGCGGTCCAAGCGAGATGAATCGTTCGTAGAGGCGCCGGTAGTCGCGCTCTACGACGGCGAGCCTCGGCATCGTCTTGCCCGGAATGCCGTCGCACTCGTCCTTGCGCCAATCGGCGACGCGCGGTTGCGCCAGCTCATCGGGGGTATCGTGTTGGAGCGGCAAGCAAACCACGTCTTTGACGGGTTCCGGCAGATGCTGCTCGGCGAGCTCGCCGACTTTCTTGGCCAGCGCCTTGAAAATCTCCCAATCGCTTTTCGATTCCCAACACGGCGGCACGGCCTCCGAGAGCGGGTGCATGTACGAGTGCAAGTCGGTGGAGTTCAGGTCGTCCTTTTCGTACCACGTTGCCGTAGGCAGCACCACATCGGAGTAGAGCGCCGAGGTGTCCATGCGGAAGTTGATGTCCACCACGAGGTCGAGCTTGCCTTTCGGGCTTTCCTCGTGCCAAACGACGTCGCGTACGCTTTCCTTCGCTACCTCGGTTGCAATCGTGTTCGTGTGCGTGCCGAGGTAGTGCTTGAGGAAGTACTCATGCCCTTTGGCGCTCGAAAGCAGCGCGTTCCCGCGCCAAATGAACCAAACGCGCGGCCAGCACTCCGGAGCGTCGGGATCGTCAGCTGCGAACCGCAGCGTCCCCCGGCGCAATTGCTCGGCGGTCCACGCGACGATCCCTTCGTCGCCGTCCGCACCTGATGCCATCGCCTCTTGTACCAGCTCGAGCGAATTGCGGTTGAACTGCGGGTAGAAGGGCAGCCACCCTAAACGCACGGCCTTGGCCTGCAGATCAACCACATGGCCGCGAGCATCGGTCTCTCCGTCGGCACCGGGAACGGGATGGTAGCGCGTGAAGTCGCCTTCGTAGCGCCACTGATCGCTATGCACGTAGTGAAAAGACGGCGCGTTTTGCAGGCGCGGCGGTTTACTCCAGTCGAGCGCCATGGCCACCGACTGCCACGAAGCCACCGGCGCCAGCTTCTCCTGACCGACGTAGTGATTCATGCCTCCGCCGTTGCGCCCGGGGCAACCGCACAGCACCAGCGCGACGATCGGGGCGCGGTAATTGAGGTTGTTGTGATACCAGTGGTTGATCCCGGCGCCGATGATCACCATCGAACGCCCCTGCGTGCGCTCGGCGTTCTCCGCGAACTCGCGGGCCAAACGGATCACCGTTTGACGGTCGATACCCGTGTAACTCTCCTGCCAGGCAGGCGTGTACGGAATATCGTCGTCATAGCTTGCAGGATACGCGCCGGGCAAGCCGCGACCGACACCGAACTGTGCCATGAGGATATCGAAGATGGTGGCGCAGAGTACGGGACCTTCGGCGGTTTCGAACCGCTTGATCGGCACGGAGCGCGACAGTTCGGCATCGCGGCCAAAATCCGAGAAGTTGACCGCCTGCACGTCGTCGCTCTTGCCGAGCAGTGTGAGATCGGGATCGATTTCGCCGTTATCGAGACCGTCCTGCATCAGGAGATTCCAGTTACCTTGTTCGGTGCTCCACCGGTAGCCGATAGTTCCCTTCGGCATGCGCGGTTCGCCGGTTGCGGCATCGAGGACGAGCATCTTCCACTCGCCGTTCTCGACCTCGCGGTAACGCTCTAGGCGGTTGGCGCGCAGCATCCGTCCGGGGCGGTATCCACCGTTGTGCGGTTCCAGCTCCACGAGGAAGGGTGCGTCCGTGTAGCGTTTGAGATAATCCACGAAATACGGCACTTGCCGGCCGGCGTAGAACTCTTTGAGGATAACATGATTGACGGCCATCCAGAGTGCGCCGTCTTGCCCGGCGTGCACGGGAATCCACCAATCCGCGTACTTCGCCACCTGACTGAAGTCGGGCGAGAGTACGACGAACTTCGCGCCGGCGTGGCGCGCCTCAGAGATGAAATGGACGTCCGGCGTCCGCGTCATGTTCAGATTGGAGCCCATCGACACGATGTATTTTGAGTTGAACCAGTCGGCGCTCTCGCATACGTCCGTCTGCTCGCCCCACGTCTCAGGAAACGCGTTGGGCAGGTCCGAATACCAGTCGTAGAAGCTCAAGTTCACGCCGCCCATGAGCTGCAGAAAGCGCGAGCCGCCCGCGTAGCTCAGCATCGACATCGCAGGAATCGGCGAGAAGCCCACAACCCGATCGGGACCGTGCCTCTTGATCGTCGAGATGCTTGAAGCGGCGACGATCTCGAGCGCAACCTCCCACGAGACGCGCCGGAATCCGCCTTTGCCGCGCGCCTGCTGGAATCGCGCGCGCCGCGCTTCGTCCGTGACGATCCACTCCCAGGCGGCGACGGGATCGCCGTGCTCGCGGCGCGCTTCCTCCCAAAGGTCGAGCAACGCTCCGCGCACGTACGGGTATTTCACGCGAATGGGACTGTAGATGTACCAGGAAAACGAGATGCCGCGCTGGCAGCCGCGTGGTTCGTAGGGGGGCAGCCCCGCTTCGAGCGCCGGATAATCCGTCTGCTGCATCTCCCATGTGATGATGCCGTCCTTGACGAAGATCTCCCACGAGCACCCGCCCGTGCAGTTCACGCCGTGCGTGCTGCGAACGGTCTTGTCGTACTGCCAGCGGTTGCGGTAGAACTCTTCCCACCGGCGCGCCTGCGGATCGACGATGTCCTTGATCCAGCTCATCGAACGCGCCTCGTGACCAGCGTGCGCCGCACACCGTTCAGTCGCTTGCGCCAGACCAGCTGCGCCAGCGACACCAACAGCCCGGCGTAAAGGAAGCCTAACAGCAGGAAGCGCGCACCCTCGGACCGCGACGGGGCGTGGGAGCCGCTGCGAGCGGGAGCAATCTCCCGAAGGTATGCGATGAGATCCGCGCGCTCGGTTGCGGTGAGCGGCCGATCCGTGAATACCGGCTGCATCGCGGGGAATGCGATCGTCGTAAGCACGGCCTCGAGCGCTCCCGCACCACCGTAACGCGTGTAGACCGTAGTGAGGCTCGGGCCCAGCGTGCCGCCGGGCGCAGCGCCGGTGTGGCACGCGATGCACGGCGTTCCACCGTTCCGAAAGCGTACGGTTCCGTCGAAAAAGCGCTCACCCTGCGACGCGTTTCCGAGCGTGGGCGCCGGTTGCGCCGAGGCGGGGCCGGGCACTTGACCAGCAAGAAGCACGAGGACCAAGAACGACGCCGTCCGCAATCCCATGATGCAAGCGTACTCCGCAGCGGTTCCGTTCCGGTTCCGCGGAGATTCGCCGGCGGCGGATCAGATTCGGTCGCGGATGCTGCGGTACAGCGCCTCCGTGTCCGGCATAGGGGGCACGTCGAACTCCTCGCGCACGGCCCGGCAGCAGACCTCGTACTGGCGCAGGGCCTCGGTTCTTCTCCCGCTGCGCCATAGCACGTCCATGAGGTCGCGGTGCACGTTTTCGAGGTACGGATCGAACTCGAGGGTCCGGTAGTAGCACCGGATGGAAGCCTCGGTTTCCCCGCCCATCCACAAGAGCCGGGCCGTCCTCCGCAACACGTCCACGTAGGTTTGTCGAAGATCCTTGCGGCGCCCGAAGCACCAGTCACTGTACGGCTCTTCCTCCAGGTAGTCGCCGGTATAGAGCCCCGCAGCCGCCTGAAAGGCGGCCAACGCCTCTTTCCGGCTCCCTTTGCGCTCCAGACGATACCCTTGCTCGGCGGCGGCCTGGAACTCGTGGACGTCCAACCAATGGAACGAGTCGACGTTGAAGGCGTATCCCTTGGCTTCCGTAACGATGAATGGAAGGGCGCACTTGCTGCCGCCGTCCGGTTCTAGCCCACGCCGCAAGTAGTGAATCGCAACCTTCAGGAGGGTGTCGGCGTCCTTCGGCGGTCCTGCCGGCCACAGCAGCTCCGCCATCTCCTCCCGGTCCACCACCCGGCCGAAGTGTTGAAGGAGGATCTTGAGGAGCGTAAGCGCACGCCGCCGGGCGAACCGCTCGAGCGGCAATGGAGCGCCGGCACGCCATGCCGTGAAACGGCCGAGGCACCTCAAGTCCAGACGCTCGTCGAGGTTTCCCGGGGAGTAGAGGCCGGAGGCCGTGTTCGGGTGGCCGCTCCCCGCCAGCTCGAGAATAATGCCGAGGCGTTCGGCGAGCCGGCGGAGGCTAAGCCAATGTGGCAACACCGCTTGCGGGTCGGTCCGCGAAGCAACGTGCAGGCTCCCGAGCGGGCTTCCGGAGCCGGAGATGGGAACGCAGAGGTAGTAGCGGAAGCCCGCCTCTTTCACCTGGCTTCGCAGGTATCGCGCGTCGTGCGGCAGATCGTCCGTAAGCAGCGGCTTGTCGTCTCCTGCTACCAAGCCGGGAAAGCCCTCTCCTATTCGGAACTCGGCGACCTGGTGAAACGCATGCGAGCACGGACCCCGAAAACCTGACAGGACCATTTTTCGGGTGCCCCTCTCGAGCAGGAAGATCTCGACTGCGTCCGCACCCGTCGCGACCAGCGCCTCCTCGAGCGCATTGTCCAGCGCGCGCTCCACGATCCCCTTGGCCGGCCCTTCCGTTCCCTCGCCGGCACAATCGG
>JAJXWN010000044.1 GCA_021781595.1 bacterium
GAGCGGCAGGAAGGTCGCGCGGCCCGTCTCCTTGAGGTTTAAATAATCGATCGCGCGCTCGGCGTCCTCCGAGGTGCGCGTCACGATGTTGGAAAGGCGCGCCCCGAATGCGACGTCCATGGCACGCGCGTACTGCTCGTCGGTCGCTATCAGGTTGCTGACGACGCCTTCGATGCCGTGCAGCTCGCGGCGCTGCCAGGCCTCTACGACGGCGCGCGTCCCGGGGACGTGACCCTCGAGCGAGGCTTCCAACTCTTCGATAGTATGCAGACGCGAGGAAGCTGCAGCGACTTCGCTCGAGTATTCGCGATATGCGTTCGCGGCGTGCGAGAGATCCCTCTGGGCTTGCGCGACGGAACGTTCGGCATCCTCCGCGTTACCCGCCGCCTCGAAGGCCTCTGTCTCGAGCGCCGTCAGCCGCGACTCACGCTCCCCAAAACGGTGCGTCGCCGCGCCCTGCGCAATCTCGAATTCTTCGGCGCGCGCGCGCGCTGCGTGCGCCTCGCGTTCCAAGCGTTCCGCTTCAGCCCGCGCGTTCTCGCTCTGCACGCGCCGCTCGGCTCGCCGGGCCGCGTGCTCGGAGGCCGCCGCCTCGACCGCGCGCAACTGCGTGAAGATCCGGTCGAGCGCCCCGCGCGATTCCGCAAGCGCGGCCTGCGCCCGTAGTTCGCGCTCGCGCGCGGTCTCGAGCTCGCCGGCCAGCGGCGCGATACGCCCTTCCAGCTCCGCGACCGCCGCTTCGAGCGTCTCGCGTTCGTACCGTACGCGCGCCGCATCCTCGGAGATCTGCGTGCTCTGCGCTTCAAGCGCCTCGCGCCGTGCGAGCGCTCCGGCGTGATCGGCCTCGACGCTCGCGAGCTGCGAGCGCAGCGACTGGCTTCGGGTGCGACATTCTTCGAGAGCGAGCTCGTGCGTGTACGCCCGCGTACGCATCTCGGCCAGCCGCGCGCGTAGCGCCGCGGCGTTGGCGGCAGCAACGCCGCGCAGCTCGTCGTTTTTCCCGAGTTCCGCTTTGAGCGCCTCGCGCTCCGCTCGGCGGGAGGCGCTCGCTCGAATGTAAGCCAAAATCTCGAGATCGCGCACGCGCGCGCTCAATTTGCGGTACCGCCTGGCCCGCCGCACCTGCGTCTCGAGTTCCGGGATGCGCCGCTCGAGCTCTGCAATCAAGTCGTTGACGCGAATCGCGTTGGTTTCGGTTTGGTCCAACCGGCGCAGCGACTCGTTCTTGCGCGCCAGGAACCGGTTGATGCCGGCCGTCTCCTCGAAGAGCGCGCGCCGGTCGGTGGGCTTGCTCGTGAGCACCGCATCGATCTGACCCTGCGAGACGATCGCGTAGCTCCCCGGCCCGAGCCCCGTTCCCATCAAGAGATCCAGGATATCGCGTAGCCGGCACTGATTGCGGTTGATATAGTATTCGATTTCGCCCGCCCGGTAAGCCCGGCGCGTAATCTCGACTTCGCTGAAATCGATTGGGAGGCGGCGATCGGAGTTGTCGAAAGCGATCGAGACTTCCGCCAGTCCCAGCGGTTTACGTTTCTCGTTGCCGGCGAAGATCACGTCCTCCATCTTGCCCGAGCGCAGACTCTTGCTACTCTGCTCGCCCAGCGCCCAGCGAAACGCGTCGACCAGGTTGGATTTGCCCGAACCGTTGGGGCCGACGATAGCGGTGATCCCGCCCGCAAATTCGAGCGTGGTCGGTTCCGCGAAGGTCTTGAAGCCAAAAGTCTTGATGCGCTTGAGTTTCATCACCGATTCCGAGCCCGCAGGGCCTCGAGTGCTTGGGCGGCCGCAACCTGCTGCGCCGCCTTCTTCGACGGGCCGCTACCGCATCCGAGCGCCTCCCCCTTGACGCTGGCGTGCGACGTGAAAACCCGGGCGTGCGGAGGACCCGTTCCCTCGTCGTAATACGCCGGCGCACAACCGAGATGCTCCTGCGCGTACTCCTGCAGCGCGGTCTTCGCATCGGCCTCCGTTGCCGCATGATCGACGTATGCAATGTGCTCGCGCTCGACGAATTCGCGGGCACGCTCGAGGCCGTAGCGCAGGTAGAGCGCCGCAATGAACGCTTCGAGGGCGTCGGCCAAGACGGACGCCCGCTCGCCGCCGCCGGCCGCGCGCTCGCCGGTGCCCAGCAGCACGAGATCCGAAAAGCCGAGCCGCCTGGCGCTGCGAGCCAGCGCCGCGTCGCTCACGACTGCGGCCTTGCGCTTGGTCAGCGCGCCCTCTTCGTCGCCGGGATAGGCCGCGTAAAGATGGCTCGCCGCAACGAGGCCGAGGACCGCGTCGCCCAAGAACTCCAGGCGCTCGTTGGATCCGCCGCCCGATTCCGCAGCGGCACTCGGATGCACGAACGCAGGATCGAGCGCGTCGAGATCTTCCGCCGGAACGCCGGCCAGGTGGAGCAGCGCGCGCAGGCGGCGGCGGCGAGATTCTCCGGCCATCTCACGCGGCCGGGATCGGAGCCGCACCAGGGCCACTCGCCGCCCGCCGGAACTTCGCTACCACGTGCTACGACGGTACGCGGCCGAAGACCAGGACGCTGTTATGGCCGCCGAAACCAAAGGAGTTTGAAAGCGCCGTGTTCACCGTGACTTTGCGCGCGACGTTCGGAACGTAATCTAGCGTGCAGTCCGGATCGGGCACCTCGTAGTTGATCGTCGGCGGCAGGATGCCATCGTGAATGGCCATCACGGTCGCTACGCCTTCCAGGCCGCCGGCCGCGCCCAGCGCGTGTCCGTGCATCGACTTGGTCGAGCTCACCGCCACCCGTGCATCCGGCCCGAAGACCCGCTCGATTGCCTGCGACTCGGCAACGTCGCCCTGCGGCGTCGACGTACCGTGCGCGTTGATATAGCCGACGTCGGCCGGCTTCAGGCCCGATTTTGCAAGGGCGCGCCGCAAGGCGAGTTCGACGCCGCAGCTCTCGGGATCCGGTGCCACCAAGTTGTACGCGTCGGCGGACTGCCCGTAGCCGAGGAGCTCGCAGTAGATCTTGGCTCCGCGCGCTTGGGCATGCTCGTATTCCTCGAGCACGAAGATGCCCGCTCCCTCCCCGAGAACGAAACCGTCGCGCTCCTTGTCGAACGGCCTGCTCGCTTTCGTCGGCTCGTCGTTGCGCGTCGATAGCGCCTTCATCGAACAAAACCCGCCCAAGGCGAGCGGAGATATCGTGGCCTCGGTTCCACCGGCGATCATGGCAACCGCATCGCCGTTCACGATGAAATTATACGCCGTGACGATGGCGTCGTTGGCGCTTGCGCAGGCGCTCGCCGTGCTGAACAACGGACCGCGAAAGCCATGCTGCATCGAGATGTGCGCCGGAGCGGCATTAGCCATCAGCATCGGGATAAAGAAGGGCGTCACCTTCGACCAGGTGCCGTTCTTGGCAGCGATAACCGAGTTGTGCCAAAACGTCAGGATCCCGCCGATCCCCGTGCCGAGCACCGATCCAACGGACCGTTTGAACGCATCGTCCTGCGGAAGAGCGGCGTCTTCGATTGCCTCCCGCGCGGCCACGAAAGCGTAGAGGGAGAACCGATCCATGCGCTTAGCTTCTCTCCGGCCTACGAGCGCATCCGCGTCGAAGTCTTTGACCTCGGCGGCAAAATGCGTGGCGAAGTCGCTCGAATCGAAGGCGGTGATCGGGCCTACCCCGCTCTCTCCCGCCACCAGCCGGCGCCAGAACTCTTCTCGGGTATTTCCGAGGGGCGTCACCGCGCCGAGGCCGGTAACGACGACACGTCGCTTCTCCAAAACCCCAGCAAGTTACGGCGGTGCCGGGCCTTAACCTCCCCGGACGCCTACTGGGCAGGAGTGCCCTGCATCTTCCCGAGAGCTTCTTGAGATGCGCTTCAACCATACCAAGCGTAGTAAAGGAAGCGTCGTAGCATGAACGATACCGGCCAAAATCGGAAGCGCCGGACCATAAGGAGCACGCAATAGCATGAAAGGCCTCTTACGCCGATCGGCCCTGCTCGCGATAGCCGTTATCGGGTTACTCGTGACCGCAGCCCCGAGTTCGGCGCATCCCAGTATCGACGTCGTGGCTTCCAACTGGAAGTTCACGCCCGCCACCATCACCCTCTACGTCGGCGAAACCCGAGAGCTTCGCCTGACCTCGAGCGGCGGCGTCCACGGACTAGAGTCCAAGGAACTCGGCCTTCCCCTCACGGTGATCTCACCCGGCAAATGGGTCACGGTCAGCGTGACGCCCAAGAAGGTCGGCACCTACGTACTCCACTGCGCTATCCTGTGCGGCGCCGGCCACAAGAACATGATCCTCACCGTGAAGGTCGTGGACCCGCAATGAGACGTCTGCTAACCGCGGCTGCCGGCTTGACGATAGCGGCCTTCGCGATCTTCGCTCAACGGGCCGACGCCATGCCGCCGTTCGCGCAAGCCTACGGCGTGCAGTGCAACGTCTGCCACACGCAAGTCCCCATCCTTAACGCCTATGGCCGATACGTCCAACGCACCGGGTACTCGTCGCTCGATCCGCAAGTGCTGAAGCGCGCTCTACCGGTGTGGCTGGGTGAAAGCGCCAATTACGATTCGCAAGGCGCGCCGCGGGTAACGTTCGGCAACGTAGCGCTGCACGCCGTCGGGGTCTTGGGAAACGGCAGCAACAACAACTGGACCTATCACGTCCAGCAATGGATCGTGGCCGACAACCAGTCCGGTCCCCTCGATACGCTGTGGCTCGCGTATAACAACTTGCTGCACCGCGACGGGCATCTTTTCATCGGCAAAATCGAAGCGCCGGGGCCCTCGCCGTTCAGCCAGTTCTCGGATCTTGCCGGCTTCTCAACGCCGGAGATCACGGTCGGCGAGCACGTCTACCAGCTCGACGCCAACCGCTGGGGCGTGAAGCTCAACTACGTCCACCACTGGATCGACGCGGAGGCCGGTTGGCTCGGCAACGGCGGCGACCTCACGGGCACGGGCGGGGCGAGCGATTTCTCGAGCGATACCGACAAGACGATCCAGTACAAACTCGCCTATGCGGACGCCGAGAATCCGCTCGAGGTCGGCATCTACGGATCGCGCGGCTCGTGGCCGCTCGCCGAAGGCGGAGTCGACCAGTACCACTCGCTCGCAGGCTACGTACAACGCGATCCAACCGGAAGTCTACCCGGCGTACTCGTGGTCTACCAGCACGCGTACGACGGAAACCCGGGTGCGGGACTCGGCCCCGCAAACAGCACCGCGTCGACGTTCGAACTCTACGAACCGGTACTTGGGCGCGGTCTGATCTCCATTCGCAAGGAGTTCACCAACGACGGCCTCGGCAACCAGGCCCAAAGCGGTGAAGTGAACTTCGCCTACCATGTCGCGCGCTACCTGAACTTCTACATCCAAGATGGGTTCGTGCAGAACGGCACGCCGGATTGGCAGGCCATGCTCTGGTGGACGACACCGCTCAGCGTCGTGAAGTAGACGCCTAGCCGAACCGCTCGGCGGTTCGAAAAACCGATAGAGCGCAAGCAGCCGCATCATCGTGCGCCTGCTTGCGCTCTGCGTATGTCGGTTGACGCCGGCCGGCCGTCGGTGCTACAGTGTTGCGGCTATGTTCCAGTTCGATCTTCAGCTCTTTGCGTCCAAGAAGGGCGCCGGCTCGACCCGCAACGGCCGCGATTCCAACGCCCAGCGCCTCGGCGTGAAGAAGTTCGGAGGCCAGAGCGTCGTCTCGGGTAACATCCTCGTCCGCCAGCGCGGCACGAAGTTTTATCCGGGCGAAAACGTCGGCATCGGAACCGACCACACGCTCTTCGCGCTCACCGACGGAACGGTCGAGTTTGCGGCCCACCGCACCCGCAAGCACGTCCACGTACGACCGACCGCTGCGTAACGCGAAGCCGGCCGGACAGACCGACGAGAGGGCCTTCAGGGTCCTCTTCTGCTTTATGGGAAAGTAAGTACGGTGCAATTCATCGACGACGCCACGATCTCGGTGGCCGCGGGTAACGGCGGCGACGGCCTCGTCGCCTGGCGCCGTGAAAAGTACATCCCAAAAGGCGGCCCGGCCGGCGGCGACGGAGGCCACGGCGGTAGCGTCTACCTCGAAGCGACGAGGGAGCTCACCACGCTCGTCGAGTTTCGGTTCAAACGCAGTTTCGCGGCCGACCCCGGCAAACCGGGCGGCACCTCGAACAAATCCGGCAAGAGCGGCGAGGACCTCGTCATTCGCGTGCCGGCCGGAACGCTCGTCTACCGCACGATCGAAGAGCAGCCGGAAGCGTTTCTGGTCGATTTAAAGGCCACCGGCGAACGCGTTCGGGCTGCTAAGGGCGGGCGCGGCGGACTCGGCAACCAGCACTTCGCCACCAGCACGCGGCAAGCGCCGCACTTCGCCGAGAAGGGTGAACCCGGCGAACGCTGTTCGCTCCGCCTGGAACTGCGGCTGCTGGCGGATTGCGGGATCGTCGGCCTGCCGAACGCCGGTAAGTCGACGCTGCTCTCGGTCGTTTCGGCGGCGCGCCCGAAGATCGCGGACTATCCGTTCACCACGCTAGAACCGCAGCTCGGTGTCGTGCGCGTCTCCGAAGAAGAGTCCTTTCTGATGGTCGACGTGCCCGGTCTGATAGCGGGCGCGCACGAAGGCGCCGGCCTCGGCGATCTCTTCCTGCGTCACGTCGAGCGCACGCGCGTCCTCCTTCACTTGCTCGACGGCGCTAAATCGCTTCCTGAGATGCTGGGCGGCAAGGAGGTCATCGAACGGGAACTCGCCGCCTGGAACCCGCGGCTCGCCGACGAGCCGACGCTTCTGGTCGTGAGCAAACTCGATCTGCCCGACGCGCGCGAACGCCTGCGGGAGCTGCGCGAGCGTTTTCCGCAGGTTCTCGGCATCAGCGCGGCAACGGGTGAAGGCGTGCGCGAGCTGATCTACGCCGCGTGGCAGACGATTGCGGCGGCACCGCTTCCCACGATCGCACCACTCGAACCCGCGCACATCATCCTTAAACCGAACGAAGCCTTCTTTATCCGCAAAGACGGGGATGCGTTCGTCATCTCCGGCGATCGCATCGAACGACTGGCCGCCATGACCGATTTTGAATCCGACGGCGGGCTGGCACGCTTCGAACAGATTCTCGCAAAGATGGGTGTCGAGAAGAAGCTGCGCGAACTCGGCGCGGCAGAAGGCGACACCGTCCGCATCGCCGATATCGAGTTCACCTATTCGTAATGAATCACCGCCCTGAAGGACGATGCTCTTATGGTCCGCGTTCACGCGGCCACATGCGGGCGCACTACGCCGCCCGTTGGAGCAAGAGCACTCACTCCAATCTTCGCGATGTTCCGAGCCGCGTTGCGGTCGCTGTGCGCGAAGATGCCACATGCCTTGCAGGAGAACCGGTGCCGCCGGCGCGCGCCTCGCTCGCCGCAGTTCGCACAGGTCTGCGAGGTGTACGCCGGATCGGCGTAGAGGACGGCGATCCCGGCACCCTGCGCCTTGTACTCCACGAACTGCTGCAATTGCCGCCACGCCCAGCGGTGAAGCCGAGTGCGCATCCGTTTCCCCGCTTTGATGCGAGCGCGGATGTTGGTCAGGTTCTCCATGGCGATCGTGCCGCAGCCACGCTCGAGAGCCTCGGCGACAATCTGGGCGCTGATCTCGTGATTGACGTGCCGCACATGGCGCGACTCCCGGCCGGAGACTCGTGCCAGCAGTTGCCGTGCCGACTGCGAGCCGTTGCCTTGAAGCCGCGTGCGCATCGCCAAGAAGCGATCGCGCGTATCTCTGAGTTTTCCACCTCCATACAGCGTTCCGGCGCTGGTTGCCGCAGCGACGTTCTCGCCCAAATCGACGCCCAGCACGCCGCCACCGCCGCGTGCGGTGGCCTCCGGCAGGTCGAGCACCACGTGCAGGTACCAGCGCCCACGGCGGCCGCACAGTTCCGCCTCCCGAACGCGACCCCGATCGAGATAGCCACGCTGAAAGGCACCGACCCGCAGAGCTATCCGCTCGCGGCCATCCATTGTGAAGATCGAGAGGCAATCCCCCTCCCCCGTGCCGTCCACCGATCGCGGTGCAGGCCGGCCTGTCCCGTTCCGGGACGGCACGGGGAACGGGACAGGCAGCAGCCGGTACGTGCGCGCGTCCAGATGCACCGAGGCGTCAGCACGAAACGCCACCCGCGTCCAGGGACGGCCGTTGGCCTGATGCGCTCGCAGGCTTTGAGCAACCACGGCGATGGCGTTGCAGGCCAGTTGCGACCCGATGCGCGGGTGGGCGGATCGAACCGCATAGTACGCCCGATGGTGCAGCCGCACGCGGTTGGACTCGCGCTCTTGGAATGCGATGCCGCTCACGGCATTACACGCAACCGAGAACGCTGCTTGCAACGCGCGCAACGATTCGGCCTGAACGCCGGTCGGCAACAGCCGAATTGCAATCGTGCGTTTCACCGGGCAGACTCTACACCACAGGCGTGCCATACGCCTGGCACTCTACAGGAGCGGCGCTTCCTCCTCGACCTCAACGCCGAGGTCTCGGCGCCGACGATCAGATGAAGATCGGCATCTTCGGTGGAACGTTCGACCCGATCCATAACGCGCATCTCTTCGTGGCCGAATCCGCGCGGCGGCTCGAAGGATTGGATCGCGTCCTCTTCGTGCCGACCAGCACCACGCACTATCGGTCGGCGCCCGAAGCCTCGGCCGCCGACCGCTGCGCGATGATCGCACTGGCCATCGCGAGCAACGACGCCTTCGCTCTCGACGAGACGGACGTACGCGCCGGGGCGACCGGTTACACCGCCGATCTCCTGCCGAAGATCGCGGCCGCCTATCCCAGAGCGCGGCTGACCTTCATCACCGGAGCCGATTCGATTGCGAGCGGTGCGTGGAACCGCTTCGAGGAGGTCTTGGAGGCACTCGACGCGTTCGTCGTCGCACCGCGCGCCGGCGTGAGCGCCGGCGCCGTCGAACGCGCTGCCGGCACGGTTCCGATCGCGTTGCGCGCGCGCGTGAGGATGCTCGACCTTCCGGATCTACCCGAGAGCGCAACGCTCGTTCGGACGCTGCTCTCGCAACGCAAGAGCGTGCGGTATCTGGTGCCGGAACCCACCTGGCGCTACATCGTTGCCCGCGATCTCTACGGCCTGCGGCACGGCGATGCGTAAAGCCGCGCTCTTAACAGGTTGCGCGCTCGCGTTGCTGACCGGATGCACCTTCGATAACGGCGCCGCAACGAATCTCGCGGGCGCGATGGCGATCTGCGCGCGCGGCGGCTCGCACGCGGAGGTCCGAGGCTCCGGCATCGTGGTACGCTATCTCGGGATGCGCCGCACCTACTACGGACTTCACGAGGGGTTCGTCGTGCGTATCGACGGCAGCACGCATCGGGTGGAGGACAACGCCGGCATCACCGGTCCGATTCCGCTGCACGCCGGAGAACCGATCGCCTTGCAAGGGCAGTACGAGTGCGACGACGGCGTGATCCACTGGACTCACCACGACCCGCGTCTACGCCATCCACCCGGTTACGTGAGAGTCGGCGGGACGAGCTACGAATAGGGGCCCGCACGCGCCGCACCAACGCACGGCACCTTCGGCCTAACTGGTTTCCGCAAAGTGCTAGGAGGCTGTCGGAGTTGAGCCGTTTTCGGATTTGGTGCCGAATTTTGTTCGAAGACGAGGCGCGAAGAAGGAGCGAAGCCGTAGCTTCGTGACTGATGAGCAACGAAGTGTTCGGGCAAAAGGCGGCCCAAAGACGGAAACGTGCTTAACTCCGACAGCCTCCTAAGAAGAGCTCGGGAACCTCCCGGGAAACTTCCAGTGCATGCCGTTGCTCCGTACCATCGTCCTCGCCAGCGCGTCGCCACGCCGCCTGGAACTCTTGCGATCCCTCCACCTCGACGTGCGGACCGCCCCCAGCGGCTACGCCGAGCCCGACGACGCAAGCAAAACGCCGCGGGATCTGAGCCGGATGCACGCACGGCATAAATGCCTCGCGGTACGGCGGCGCTTCCCGAACGACGTCGTGGTCGGCGCCGATACCTCCGTCGACCTCGACGGGACGGCCTATGGCAAGCCCACCGGCCGCGCCGACGCGACGCGAATGCTTCGCGCCCTTTCCGGACGGAGTCATCTCGTACATACCGCGTTCGCGCTCGCAGTGCCGGGACGCCCGGCACCGGTCCAAGCTTGCGAGAGCACGCTGGTCACCTTCTTCGCCCTGACCGCCTCGGAGATCGCAGCCTACGTCGACAGCGGGGAACCGCACGATAAAGCGGGCGCCTACGGCATCCAAGGCTACGGGGCCACCCTCGTCGAGCGGGTTGAAGGCGACTTTTTTACCGTCATGGGATTCCCGCTGGCGCGCTTCGTGCGAGCGCTGCGCCGCCTGGGTTTCGCACTTCCCGTAGCGAACGACGACGCCTACCGTACCGCGTGGCCGGAGTGAGGAGATCTTTACGTACCGTGACGAGCGCCGCTTATTTGCGGTAATCAGCGTGATTATCGCTACGGCATTGATCGCGCTCGTGCAGATCGACGCGTTGCGGAGTGGCTCGCCGAGCCCCCTCACCATTGCCGGAACGACCGCCGCCGCCCTGGTCGAGAATCCCGCGAGCGCCGTCGTCAACGCGATCCGCGGCAGCCTGACGACGTTGCGCAATATTCCGCACCTTCAACGCGAGAATTGGGATTTGGCCGCCCGCAACGCCGTGCTCGCACGACGCAACGCTCGCCTGGAAGAACTCGCGAACGCCTACGCGCAACAGGTGGTTCTGGCACCACAGCTGCGGCAGTATGCGCGCGCCGTCGAGGCACGCGTCATCGGCTATCCCCCCGAGAACGCGATCCTGGCCGTCACGATCGACCGCGGCACCAAAGCTGGCATCCGCCGTCACGACGGCGTGCTGGCGGCGGGCGGCGTAGTCGGGCACATCTCGCAAGCCGGCCCCTACACGAGCACCGTTAGGCTCATCACGGACTATACCAGCCGGATTCCGGCGGTCGTGCGGCGCGGGCGATGGTGGGGTATCGCGCGCGGCAACCTCACCAGCGTACGCCTGCAGTACGTCTCTCAAGACGCGCCTTTGCGCCTCGGCGACCTCGTCGTCACCGGTGACGCGCGTTCGTTCAATTCCGGCGAACCGATCGGAAAAATCGTAGCCGTCGAGCGCAGCGACGCCGGTCTTTACCAAACGGCCGTCCTCAAACCCGCCGTCCGCCTCGGCGCACTCGATCGCGTTGTCGTCGTTTCGAAGTAGGTCCCAGACCTCGCCGTTCGCCGGACCGCCGTGGTGGGTCGCGGGTCTATATTTGGCCGCCGCCTTGCTCGCACAGGTCGAGATCGCACCGCTCTTCCAATTCCGCCACGCAGAAGTCAGCGTGGTGCTGGTGACCGTCGTCTGGTACGCGATGCGCGTCGACGCGCGCCGCGCCCTCCTCTACGGGCTGATCGCCGGGTTGTGCGAAGACCTGCTGGCCACCGGCACGGGAGCCGCGTGGACGATCGCGACGAGCGTCACCGCGATTCTCGCGGGAGCCGTGTCGCGCGGATTTTTCGCCGATTCGATCGCGATCGTAGCCGGGCTCGTCGCGATTGCAACGTTGGTTCGCGATCTCATCTTCTGGATCGTAATGGCGCTGCAAGGGTATCCACCGGGGCTGGGCGGCACGCATCTTCACCAGTCCGTTTGGCAGGCGGTACTCGACGCGTTCTTCGTCACCGTCGTCATGCTTCTACTGCGTCACCGGGAACGCGTCGCAACGCGATGAACGTCTACAGGCGCAGGAAGACGCCCTGGGAGCGGTCCCCATGGCGCATCGCCGCCTTCACGGCCGTCATCTGCGTGGCGTTACTCGCACTCGTCGCTCGCCTCGCGCAAATCCAAATCGTGCATGGCGCAGAATACCGCGCCGCTGCGAAGGCCAATCAGGTCCGCCTGATTCCGGTCGCGGCGCCGCGCGGAATCATCTACGACCGCACGGGCAAAGTTCTGGTGCGCAACCGCCCGTCGTTCGTCGTCGCACTCGTTCCTTCGGAAGTCACGCACGTGCACAAAGAGCTCGCGACGCTCGCGCGCACGATCGGCGTTCCGCAAGGCAAGCTCTGGTACCGCTTGCTTCATCATCGCGGCATCGATTACAAGAAATTCACCGGCGTTGCAACCTACGAGCCCTACGGACCGGTCGTTCTCGCAACGGGACTCTCCGTCTCGCACGTCGCACGCCTCTCCGAGCTGCTCAACGACTTACCCGGCGTGGATCTCGAGGTGCAGCCGGTTCGCGATTATCCGTATCACAAATTCGGCTCGCACATCTTCGGTTACGTCGGCATGATTACCGCCGGCGAATACCAGCGGCTCAAAAAATACGGGTATGCGCCTAACGACATCGTTGGGAAAGATGGCCTCGAATACGAGTACGACCGGTATCTGCGCGGCACGCCGGGCGGGCAGCGCATCGTCGTGGACGCGCAAGGCCAGGTCGTTCCCCGTATTAAATTGCCGGCCAAGCCGGCGATACCCGGAGACAGTCTCGTCACGAGCATAGACTGGCGCCTTCAAGAGATCGTCGAGCGCGCTCTAGCTTCCGGCATCAAGAGCGTCGAGGGCAGCGGCCATTTCGACGGTGCCGTCACCGTCGAA
>JAJXWN010000045.1 GCA_021781595.1 bacterium
CCCCAAGCGCGGTCACGGCACCACGCAGCCGCGCTACGCGCTGGAATGCCAGCTCGACAAGATCGCCGGCGCGCTCGGTTTGGATGCAGCTGCGTATCGCAAACGCATCGCGATTGATCCCTACTCGGAGACGATCAATCACTTGCGCGTCACGAGCTGCGGCCTGCGCGAGTGCATCGACGAGGTGGAGCGGCGTACCGGTTACTCCGGCAAGCATGGCGCGTTGCCTCGCGGCCAGGGAATCGGCTTGGCGGTCAGCGCCTATTTGTGCGGCGCGGGACTGCCCATCTATTGGAACCCGATGCCGCACTCCGGCGCGATCGTCAAGGTGGATAGAGGCGGCGGCGTCACGGTATACTGCGGCACGAGTGAATGCGGTCAAGGCTCGGAGCATATGCTTGCCGTCGTCGTTGCGGAGACGCTGGGCGTCGACGTCATGGACGTGCGCGTCTGCGCGGGCGATACGGATCTCACGCCGGTAGATTTAGGATCGTACTCCAGTCGCGTGACGTTCATGGCGGGCAACGCAGCGCACGAAGCAGCCGAATCCGTGCGGCTCCGACTCGCGCAGGCGGCGGGCGCGCTGCTGGGCATCGCGCCGGAACGGTGCGGTTTCGCAACGCGCCGTGTCTTCGACGTCGGCGAACCCGATCGCGCGGTGACGTTTCTCGAAGCGGCCCAAGCCGCCGAAGCGCGTTTTGGTACGCTGGTTGGATCGGGCTCGTACACGCCGCCCGCGAATCTGCACGGCGATTTCAAGGGCTCGGGCGTCGGCCCGTCGCCGGCGTACTCGTATACCGCATGCGTGGCGGAGGTCGGCGTCGACCTGGAGACCGGTGAAGTCTGCGTCGAACGGCTCACGCTGGCCCACGACTGCGGGCGCGCGCTCAACCCCGACATCGTCGAAGGCCAGATCGAGGGCAGTGCGTACATGGGCCTGGGTGAGGCGCTATTGGAAGAGTCGGCCTTCCGCCGCGGCGAGCACAAAATTCCGAATTTGTTGGATTACAAGACACCGACGATCCTCGATACGCCGCCCATCGACGCCATCATCGTCGAGACCGACGATAGAGAAGGTCCGTTTGGTGCGAAAGAGGCAGGAGAAGGGCCGCTGAACCCGGTGATTCCGGCTATCGCGAATGCCGTGGCCGATGCGATCGGCGTGCGCGTCTACGCGACGCCGATCCTTCCGGAGAACGTGCTGCGCGCGCTCGATGCGAGTTCGTCCGTCCGGCTGCGCCTCAAGAGTGCGCCTTCAGCCGTGCCGGTGTAGGGGGAGTTCACCGCATGCAGCGCCTGCCGCCTTTTTCTTACGAGCTCGCACGGAGCGTATCGGAAGCCGTCGCGTTGCTTTCAAAATACGGCGCCGATGCAATGCCGGTCTCTGGTGGTACGGACCTCTACGCGAACATGAAGCAGCGCCTGTTCGCGCCGAAGGTGCTCGTCGGGCTTCGCCCGATTCGCGCACTGCGCTTCATCGCGTACGACGAAGCGCGCGGGCTCGAAATCGGCGCGCTCGCGACGGTGCGCGACCTCGCCGAAAGTGAGATCGTCGCCGCGCGCTATCCGGCGCTCGCTCGCGCCGCGTTCTCGATTTCGACGCCGCAGCTGCGCGCCATGGGAACGGTCGGCGGTAATCTTTGCCTGGATACGCGTTGCAACTATTACAACCAGAATCTCGACTGGCGTGCGGCACTGGGTTTCTGCTTGAAGAACGGTGCCGACGTCTGCCGCGTGGCTCCCGGGAGCAGCACCTGTTTGGCCGTCAACGCCTCCGACCTCGCTCCGGTCCTCCAGGCGTTCGGTGCTACCGTCTACCTCGCCGGAGCTGGCGGCGAACGCGCTCTGGATATCTCGCAGTTCTTTACGGACGACGGGCGCAACGCGCTCGCCCGCGATGCGCGCGAGATCCTCGTCAAGATCGCGCTGCCGCCTGCGCAACCGGGTGCGCGTAGCGCCTATCGCAAGCTGCGGCAGCGCGCCTCGTTCGATTTTCCGCTGATCGGCGTCGCGTCCGTCGTTCGGCTCGATGGCGACGGCGTCTGCCGCGACGCGCGAGTAGTTCTGAACGCCCTGGGTCCGCGCCCCGTCGAGGCTGCGGAAGCAGCGCTCTGCTTGATCGGCACGCGTTTGGAGCCCGAGGCGCTGGCGATAGCCGCGGACGCCGCATATAAGGTGGGAAAACCGATGGAGAACGCCGGCACCACGCTCGGGTATCGCAAGCGCATGTTGCGCGTCTTCACGCGCCGTACGCTGGAAGACGTCGCAGACGCCGGCGCTCAGGCGTGATACTGTGTCTCGGCGGTGCCTGCATCGATCGCAAGTACCGCGCGCAGGGCGAAGTCGTCTACGGTACTTCCAATAGCGTGCGCGCGGGACGCAGCTTCGGCGGCGTTGCTCGCAACGTGGCCGAAAATTTAGCGCGTCTGGGAGTCGATGCGATGTTGTTCTCCGCCGTCGGCAACGACGACGACGGGCGCGCGCTTCTGCAGCATCTGCACGAGAGCGGGGTCGAGACCAGTTTGGTTGCGATCGACGCCGCGCACCCGACGGCGGAATACGCGGCCGTCTTGGGCAGCGACGGGGACCTGTTGCTCGGCGTCTCCGATATGCGGGCGATCGAGTCGATCGCGCCGCGAGATCTCGATGCGTGTTGGGAACGCTGCGCGGCCGCTACCTGGATGTTCGTCGATTGCAACGCCACCGCCGAGCTCCTCTCGGCGTGCATAGCGCGGGCCCGATCCGCCAACGTACGCGTGGCGGTTGATCCCGTGAGTGAACCAAAAACGAGCCGGCTTCCGATCGACCTTTCGGGCGTCGACCTGCTCTTTATGAACGAGCGCGAAGCCACCGTATACCTGGGATGGAGGCCAGGCGCCCCGGCGGCCGAATTAGCGTGGGCGCTGCGCGAGCGTGGAGCGGCATCGGTGGTTCTCACGCTCGGAGCGAGTGGTGCGCTCGTAGCCAGCGATCGGTGCGTGCAGATACCGCCGTTCGGTGCGGAGCGTGTGGATGCGACCGGTGCGGGCGATGCGCTGATCGCGGGAGTGCTGTACGCTATGCTGCGCGGCGAGCCGCTCGCGGCGGCGGCTCGCGTGGGGACCCTGGCGGCGGCGCTGACGATCGGAAGCGTTTCGAGCGTTCGTCCGGATATCTCTGTGGCACTGCTCGAGGCGGCCCGTGCGACGTAGCGGCCTCCCCGGCGCCTTCGAATTGGCGGCGGAGGTGCGCGAGGCATTGGCCGCCGGCGCGCCGGTCGTGGCACTCGAGACGACGATCCTCTCGCATGGCATGCCGTACCCGCAGAACGTTGCTACGGCGCGCTCGCTCGAGCGCATCGTTCGCGAAGCGGGCGCGGTTCCCGCGACGATTGCCGTTATCGGCGGACGCGTTCGGATCGGCGTGGAGGATGCGGAGTTGGAGTTGCTTGGCTGCGCATCGGATATCCTAAAGTTGAGCCTAGCCGACCTCGCCTACGCGGTCTCCACCGGGCGCTCCGGCGCGACGACGGTCGCGGCGACGATGTTCTGTTGCGCGCGCGCGGGCATCGAGATCTTCGCCACCGGAGGTATCGGCGGCGTCCACCGCGGCGCCGAGCGCACGATGGACGTCTCGGCGGACCTAGAGGCATTAGCGCGGACGCCGGTTGCGGTGGTCTGCGCCGGAGCGAAGGCGATCCTCGATCTGCCGAAAACCTTGGAGGTGCTGGAGACGCATGGGGTGGCCGTCGTGGGATACTGCACCGACGAGTTTCCGGCATTTTGGAGCCGGAGGAGCGGGCTTCATGCCCCGTTGCGGCTCGATTCGCCCGCCGCGGTGGCGCATCTCTTGCGCGTGCGGCGGGAGGTGGGGCTGCAGAGCGGGACGGTGATCGCCAACCCGATTCCGGCCGAAAGCGAGATCCCGCCGGAGGAGATGGCGGCGTTCGTCGAGGTCGCGGCCGGCGAAGCCAAACGCGCGGGAATTACCGGCAAGGCTCTTACGCCCTGGCTGCTGGGCCGGCTTCTGGCGCTGACCTCAGGGCGCAGTCTCATCGCCAACATCGCGCTCGTGCAGGAGAACGCCCGGCTGGCAGGCGAGATAGCGTGCGCGTTACGGGTCTCTGAATCACGGAGCGGCCGCGGCGTGTGATAGTATACTAGCAGGTTGCGGAAAAACCCGCGGGTTCGAGACGGCGGCGGGGGTTTTTCCGCAACCTGCTAAAGGGCAATCTTTCCAAATCCGAACGCCATTCGACGTCATTCAAAGAGAGAGGTCATTATCGGTACGCGGAATACCAAAACCCAGCCCCGGCCCCGGCAGGCCGCCGAGCCCTCGAAAGAGGCTCCGCTCGAAGTCTTCGGCACCATAAAACAGATATTCCCCAGCACGACGTTCTCCGTCGAGCTCGAGAATGGCCACACGATCTTGGCGCACATCGCCGGCCGCTTGCGCCGTCACCGCATCAAGATTCTGCCCGGAGACCGTGTCGACATCGAGATGTCGCCCTACGATCTTACCAAGGGCCGCATCACCTACCGGTATCGCGCCGGAGAAGCCCGCCGCTCGTAAGAACCGATCGATCGAACGCAGCCGACTACGTCGTTGCGTGCGGCACGTTCGTGTGTGTCACGTTTCCGTCACTGTGATCGTGCGCAACCGGAGTTGTGCAAACCATCGGCGAAACGTGCCTCAACACACGCAGTGGAGGCACGATGCACGCACGTCTTTCATACGGCATGGCCGTTGTCGCAGCTACGGGATATCTGGCATTCTGCGCGCTAGGCGCGCAGCCGGCGTCCGCAGCAGCGAAGTCACCGGTGGCTTACGACACGTTTGTCAAGGGAGCGACGGTGGAACCCGGATTGATCCCGATCATCGTCAAGAACGGGAGCGTCTATTTCTCGCTCTCGAAGGCAAACGCCGGATCCGAATTCATCGAGACATCGGTACCATCGACGGGCCTGGGCGGCTTCGGCCCTTCCGCCGGTGAGCCGTACGTCGCACCGGCCCGCGTCTTCCAGTTCCAGCGCATCGGCGATCGCGTAGTCATGCGCTGGCCGAACAGCGACGCGCAGGTGCGCGCGTCGACGCCGGAATCGGCCGGAATCCGCCAGTCGCTGCCGAGTTCGATCGTCGGCGTCGTTCCGGTCGTTGCAAAGGACGCGGCGACGGGAACGGTCGTCATCTCTGCGTCGCCCTTTCTCGGAGACGTCGCCGATTACGGCGCGATCTTCGATCAAGAGATCAAGAGCCCGCTGCACGGCTACCACTTGGACCCCTCGCGGACGTTCTTCGGCACGGCCAAAGCGTTCGCGGAGAACGACGTGCTCCACGTGACCCAAACCTGGGCGAGCGCCGACCCTGACCTCGTCGACAACGCTCCCGACGCGCGCAGCTTAGAAGTAGGAATGACCTACAATATCATCGCGCTGCCCCACGATGGTTACATGCCGCGCATCGCCGATCCGCGCATAGGTTTTTTCGAACAGCCCTTGCTCGATTTTGCAACCGACGATCATGCGACGCGCAAGGTCGACTATATCTGCCGCTGGAACTTCGAACCCGCGGTTCCCGGTAAGGCGTCGAAGGCTAAGAATCCGCTGATCTTCTATCTGAGCAATGACATACCGCTGCGCTACCGCACGACGGTTCGCGACGCGTTGTTGACGTGGAACGATGCGTTCAAGAAGATCGGCATCCTCGATGCGGTCCGGGTCGAGCAGCAACCGGCCGCACGGTCCTGGGATCCAGAAGATATACGGCACAACATGGTGCGCTGGGTCGATACCACCAAGCCGCAATACGGTGCGGAAGCGTTGATCGTGACCGATCCGCGCACCGGCGAAGAACTCAATGTCGGCGTGAACGTCGACGCCATCGAAGGCATGTCGCAGCGCATCTTCCGTTACGTTATCGCGCCGGCGCGCGGGCTTGCAGATACGGCCGCCAACGAGGACGCATTCGAGCAGCAGTATCTTCGCAGCGTCGTACTCCACGAATCCGGTCACGATCTCGGGCTTCAGCACAATTTCATCGGATCGATGGCCTATACCGCAAAGGATCTGCAGAGCAAGACGTTTACGAACAAATACGGCGTGGCGTCGTCCGTGATGGAATATGCGCCGATCAATCTCTGGCCGAAAGGCACGCCGCAGGGCGACTACGTGCAGCTCGTTCTCGGGCCATACGACTACTACGCCATCCATTACGGATACGGTTACGTGCCGGGCGCCACGACGGCGCGGCAGGAGTTGCCGGTGCTGCGTCGCTGGGCCTCTCGCTGGACCGATCCTACGTATCGTTTCGCCTCCGACGAAGATACGATGTTCGCAAACGGGCACGCCATCGACCCCCGCGTGCAGATGTTCGATCTGACCAACCACCCGCTTGCGTGGTGCGGCGTGCAGATGCGGATGATGCACGGGTTGATGAATGCCGTCGACCGGCGGTTCCCGCGTCCCGGACAACCGTACGACGACGCCCGGCGCGCCTTTATGATGCCGCTCTACTACTACGAGCGGTGCGCCGAGATGCCCGCGCACACGATCGGCGGCGAGTATCTTTCGCGGGCCGAAAAGGGCGATCCCGGAGCCGGCCCTCCGCTGCAGGCCGTATCGCGCGGCCAGGATCTGCGGGCGTGGCATATGCTCGCCACCGGACTATTCTCGGGTGCGGCTTGGCGGGTAGCCCCAAGCGTGTTGCGCGATCTCACCTACTCCGAAGTGAGCTCGCTTTCGGTTGGCGGAAGCTGGGCATACGCTCCGGTGCCGCGGCACGACGTGCCGATCGTCGAGATCGCCGGTGCGGCGCAAAACGCCGTCTTGAACGAGATCTTCGCGCCGCTGACGCTGCAGCGGATCGACGATCTCGGGACGAAGTACCCGCGCGGCTCGACGATGAGCCTCTCGGATCTTTTCGACTGGTCGCGTGGCACGATCTTTGGAAACATCGGTGCCGCCGACGAGGTCGACCGTAACTTGCAGACCGCGTTCGCGCGGCGAATGGCCCGTATGTGGGTAGCCCCGGCAGCCGGAACTCCGAGCGACGCGCGCGCGCTCGCGCGGTTACAACTGGTCGACCTCGAAGGCGCGGCGCATGCGGCGAGCGCGCACGGCCGGCTCGACGAGCAGGCACAAGCGCACGTGCAGGCGCTGGCGTCGATCGCGCGGCAGGCTCTGAGCGCGCGCGCGTCGGTCACGGAGGCGTCTCCGGCGCACTGACGCAAGCGCGATCATGCGGCGTGCGCTTGCTTGTGAAGGATTGGCGGCGTACGGCGCCTACTGAACGAAGATGGACTTAACGGGAGCAACTGCGCTGGTCACCGGCGGCGACACCGGCATCGGCGCCGCCATCGTTCGAGCGCTATCCGCGCGAGGCGCGAACGTCGCAATCGATTATTTTGGCGACGCGTTGCCCGCACGAGCGCTCGTCAGCGAACTCGTTGCGGCGGGAAAGAAAGCGGCTGCGTTTGCCGGCAACGTTGCCGACGCAAGCGACGTTGCCGGCCTCGTCGCGCAGACGGTGAGCGCATTCGGCAGCCTCGATATTTTGGTGAACAACGCCGGGATCGAAGCGCGCTACCCGTTCGTCGATACACCCGACGACGTGTGGCAACGCGAAATCGCGGTGAACCTCACCGGCCCGTTCCTATGCAGCAGGGCGGCGGCCAAACAGATGATCGCACAAGGCCGAGGTGGGCGGATCGTGAACGTCTCGTCGATTCACGAGGACGTCACGGCGCCAACGAACGCACCGTACTGCGCCGCCAAAGGCGGCGTTCGCATGCTCATGCGTACGATCGCTGTCGAATTGGCACCGTACGCAATTACCGTGAACAACGTCGCTCCGGGCGCAATCGACACGCCTATGGATGCCGCGACCAAAGCTAACCGGAAGCTGGACACCGAGCTCCTCGACGAGATCCCGCTGCGCCGCTGGGGCAAACCCGAAGAGGTTGCCGGGATGATTGCTTGGCTATGCGGCGATGAGGCTGCCTACGTTACCGGCGCCACGCTCGTCATCGACGGAGGCATGATGCGTCAGGCGGGTTCGCTGTAATGGCGCGCTACGACCTCATCGGTGCCGCCGTCGATCCCTCGCACGGCACCGTCGTCGACCCGCGTTTCGCATACGTTCTGGACGACGACCAGATGGCGCAGGGCAGCACGCTTGGCGCGCCGCGCTGTTGCACCGTCATCAAACCGACCGGCGCGATTCAAAAAATCTATTGCTCGGATGCAGGTTTCGATTTTTTTGGCGCCGTGGTGGTGCACTACTGGGATAGGCAGAGCAAGGTCCGCCTCTCTGGCCACCACGGCGAGTTTCACATTCATCCCGAGCGCCAAGATCACGTATTCGAACTCGACAACGGCGTGCACGTGCATGAACAGGTATTTCCCTTCAACAGCGAAGCTCCCGACGCTGCTTCGATCCCGCCGCCGGCGGTATACTATCGCATCCATTTCGAGAACCCGACCGAACGGGCCGTCTCGTTCGACGCATACGGCTTCTGCGAATTGCGTGGCAACACGCCTCAAGACGTGCAAGCGGAGTACGACGAAGCGCTGGGCGGGATCGTCGCCTGGAACCGCGCGACGCCCTCGCACGTCCGCCTCTTCGCCACCATCGAACCGGCGCAAGATTGGGAGACGAGCGACGATCGTGGCAGAGTCGTCGCGCGGACGTCGCCCGGGCGGCTCGCCGGCGCCGCCCTGGGCTCGGGTTCCGATCCGGTCGGCGCGCTCCACGCGGCCGTCGATCTGCAGCCGGGAACGGAGCGCTGGGTTGAATTTCTCTGCCTCCTCTCCGCAACCTCGCGCCAAGATCTCGCGGCGGCCCGTGCGAGATGCCCGGCCGGTCAAGAGGCTCTTGAGCGGACCACGGGTTATTATTGGAAATATTTGCGCCGCTCGATCTTGCGCACGCCGGACCACGACGTCAATCAGGGCGTCTTGTGGGCCAAGGCCAACATGCTGCGCGTGCAAACCTACGCCCCGACCGGATGGTGCTTCACCAACGATCCCACGCGCAGCAACAATAGCGTCGGCCGAGATACGGCGTGGATGTCCTTCGGTGCCGATTACCTCAATCCTGAGTTCGCGCGGGAATCGCTCCAGACGTACTTCCGCCTTCAAGAGCCGGACGGGAAAATCGTCGAGTATTACGACGTGCGCGACGACAAGTGGGAAGACTACGGGCTGAACGTCAACGACAACACACCGCTCGTCGTTATCGCGCTATGGCATCACTATACCGTCACGGGGAACGAAGATTTCCTGCGCGAGTGCTATCCGCGAGCCGTCCGCGCGATGGAGTACATGCTTTCGCAGCGCGACGAACGTGGTTTGGTCTGGTGCAATGCTACCGCCACCTCCGATTGGGGCATCGTCGGCTGGCGCAACGTCATCCAGAACTACCGCATCAGCGGTGCGTCGACCGAGGTAAACTCGGAGTGCTTTGCCGCGTTGAAATCGCTGAGCGGGATGGCGCGGTTCCTCGGTGACGCCGCCGCAGCAGCGTCGTACGATCGCGAAGCGGAGGCGCTCCGCGATGCCATCAATACGCACCTCGTCAATCCCGCCAACGACCTCTACTATCTGACGATAGACGTCGACGGTTCCCGCCGGGCGGACGTCACCTCCGACCTCGTCTTTCCAGTGCTTTTCGGCGTCGCGCCGCCGGATCGTGCCGCGCGCATCATCGGCACGTTGAGCGATGCAGCCTTCTGGACCGATGCGGGTATCCGCACCGTCCCGCGCGACGATCTCATCTACGGACCGACCAACGGCTACGGTCTCCTCGGCGGCGTCTGGGTTGCGGTGACGTTTTGGTACGCGTTTGCCGCAGCGAAATACAACCCGGGATTCATGGCCAAGGCTCTAGCCGAGAGCTTTCGGCACTTCTCCAGCGATCCGCGACGCAACAACACCGTTCCGGGACAATTCTCGGAATGGCTGCACGGCGAGATTCTCGTCAATCAAGGGATGATGCTCTCGCCTTGGGATGCGCCACGTTATCTGTGGGCGGCCATCGAAGGCGCGGGCGGCCTCGACGTACGTGGGGAGACGGCGAAGATCAATCCTTCGCTCGCGGCGGAGTGGCGCTGGCTCACGGCTGCGAACGTCCCCTTCCGAGGGAGATCGATTGCCTGGGTTGCCGTTCGAATGCCCGACGGGCTGAACGTCTACACGACGTCGGATCTTACGTGCGACGCCAAAGTCACGTCGTACGCACGCGATATCAGCGACGGAGTTCGCGTCGCAGATCCGCTCGCAACGGCGATAGCCTTCACAGACGATGCGCGCACGATGGTGTTCATTGGGAATTCGAGCTCGCACTCGGTGACGACGGCCGCATCGCTGACGGCGCTGCCCGAGGACGAACACACGGTGAGAGTCTTCTCGACGGTCTGGAACGATTGGGAGGATCTCGGTACGCTTCGCAAACAGGTCATACTCGACGGGATCGTCGTCGTCATCGATGCCGGCGGTTTCGCGATTCTCGAAATAACGCGGCCATAGGGGGCGCTTTGCCGGAACTCTACGGACGTTTCCTCTCGCGCGAGGCGCTGCAGGCACGGATCGGCTCCTTGGCGCAAGTCGGCGGCATCACCGAGTTCGCGTACGGCACCGGTCGCGAGCGCGGCGTTCGCGGCGTGCGCGTAGATACCGGTCGCTTGTGCGTAGAGATCGTCGCGGACCGGTCGCTCGACATTGCTCGCGCCGTTCTTGATGGTGCGCCGTTCGTCTGGCGCAGCGCCAACGATATCGCCGCTCCGGCCTATTATGAACCCAGCGGTGACGAATGGCTGCGTAGTTTTTTCGGCGGTTGGCTTACGACGTGTGGTTTGTCGAATTTTGGACCGCCCGGGACGGATAGATGGGGCACCTTCGGGCAGCACGGGCGGATTGGCAATATCCCCGCCGGCGATCTCACAACGCAGACGCGCTGGGAAGGGGACCGATGCATTTTAGAGGTCAGTGGGACGATGCGCGAAACCAAGGCGCTCGGCACGAATCTTGCGCTGCGCCGGCGCTGGTGGACGGAGTTGGGGAGTGCGACGCTACACCTGGAGGATCGCGTCGTCAACGAAGGGAGCTCGCGCGCGCCGCACATGATTCTGTACCACTGCAATGCAGGGTTCCCATTGCTCGGACCGGCGACTCGCGTGCGTGTTTCCCACGACGGGGTCGCCGCGCGCGATGCCCAAGCGCAGGCGGGCATCGGCCAATGGGATCGCGGCGGCGAACCGCAGGCAGGGTTCGCCGAGCAGGTATTCGTGCACCAGCCGCGCGCGTGCGCCGACGGCAAAGCGCGCGCCGCCGTCGTGGATTCGGAGTATCGCGGCGGGGCCGGCCTCGGTTTCGAAATTGCGTACGATCCGGTTGCGCTTCCGGCACTCTTCACCTGGCGCAAGCTCGATTGCGGCGACTACGTCATGTCGGTAGAACCCGCAAATACGCCGGCTATCGAAGGCCGCGAAAATGCGGAGGCACGTGGCCTCTTACCGTTTCTGGAGCCTCGCGAGGAGCGTACCTACGAGCTCGCCTTCACGGCGCTTTCGGGCGATGCCCTCCTGGCGAGCGTCGCGACGATCGCCAGTGCCAACGCGACACCCGCCGCCCAGCGATAGATCGACGGCAGCGGAATCCCTGCATTCCCGTGGAGTAGGCCGACGACGAAGGTTCCGCCACCTTCGCCGGTCATCAGCGCTGCGACGAGTAGGCCGGCTACACGATCCCGATCGGCGGGGAGCGCTGCAAGCGCTAGCGACATCGCGTATGGGAAGACGATGCTGCAGGCGATTCCGCCGAAGACGAATCCGCCAACGATCGCCGCTGGCGCAGCCCAGAGCGGAAGGAGAAAGAGCGCTAGAGCGATCGCAACGGAAAAGAGGACGAACGCCGAGCGCGGTGGCAGCGCGCGGGTGGTAAACGCGGCGATCAAACGCGTACCCGTCAGCGCGAGCCAAAAACCCGAGAGCGCGGCCTCGCCCGTGGCAAGCGAATAACCGCGGTCTATATGGACGAAGGTTGTCGCCCAACTGGAGAAGACGCCTTCACAGAAGGCGTAGAGCAGCGCCGCAACGCCAAAGAGGATGAGTGCGCGCGAGAGCGGACGGCGTTTCTCGCCAACGCTTTCGCGCGGCAGAGTCTTCCAGCCGTACGACAGCACGAACACGCAGACGAAGGCGAAGGCGAGCGCCGCCGGCCATACGGGCCAAAGCTCGTGCGCGGCCAGGACTCCAACTATCAACGGCGTGAGTGCCGTGCCCATGCCAGTCAGAACGTTCGCAAGGGTTATGCCCAGCGTAGCGTTCTTCGATAGGCCGGCGGCGAGCTCGTTGACCGCTGCAAAATTCAAACCGAAACCGATGCCTAGAGCCGTCGTATCTATCAGCAGCAATAAATACGCCTCGTGGCCGCCAACCGCCGGTGAGGAGATGAGTGCAACGAGGCCGCCGATATTCGCGAAGACGCCGAGGC